>JAHWHQ010000079.1 GCA_019323195.1 Candidatus Woesearchaeota archaeon
ATATTCACTCCTCCAGATGATATGAAAGAGGAAGGCAAATACATGCTTGTTTTCCAGGGAGTTCTTGGAAATGAGGACGGTGCAGTTGTTGGAAAACAAGTTGAACTTAAGGAATTAAATACATTTTTCTTAATTACCTATGGGGGCCAGTTAGTTTTTGAATATGAGATAGACGAAAATAAATATAAGATAGAGCCGATAGAAAAAGTTGTGCCGCTGGAAGGAGATAGTAGCGGATATAAAACATGGACTGTTGTTACTCATCCAGATAATACTAATCATTTTATCACGTGGCCAACATCATATCAATATCTTAACTACATTGAGCATTACGGAATAAAAACCGGTACCGACTACCTTTGGAGGCCTGAGGGGTTTGATGAAGGGAGCGAATATATACTGGAAACGACATGGGGCTATAAGACCGAACCAGACTATACACCTTCAGCTTTCGGCAGGCACAATTACACTCTGGACAATGAGGGAAAAATGGTCTCGTATGATGAAAGCCTATGGGCGAAAGCAACTGATAATGGATGTTCTAACTTAGATTATGTTTATAGATACAGAGACGAACAATCTGGAGACAATTTTGTTGACGGCGAAGTGATAGCTTCGAATCAGCTAGGGGAAGGTTCTTCTGTCTATATCCCGGGACAAGGTTACACGCGCTGTTCCGGACCTCAAGTTGATAATAATATGATCGCTGCAATGGGCGATAACAAAGCTATCTATATAGAATATCAGTACTGGCCCAATGAAGGCAGTTCTATTATCACGGAAAGGGATTTAGAATGGAGTTTGAATTGTGACTATGTGCGGTGTGGAAAAGTTTATCCTGACTACAAGTACCGGTATCTTTATGGAAATAAAAAAGGGAAATTTTGGTTAAATCGTGGCAATTATACCAATGGAAGTAAGAAACGAGTTTCATTAAACATTGCAGGAGAAGAAATTGAATCAATTGAATTTTATCCTCGAACATCTGAAGTTGAAACACATTTCAATGCAGGTGGCGGTTGGGAATATACAGCTAGTGGTTCTGTAGGGGGAGAAGCACCATCTGACTGTCCAGGTAGGTCATGTACAGTGAGTGAACCAGGACCTTTTTCTTTTATAGCACTTATAGAATCAGGTAGTAGAGAAGACGCAGATATTCTAGTCCACGATTTTGATAATGTACCAGAAGACGATTCGTTTATTATTATATACTCTGAATATAAGGCTGTTAGCATTTTTGATACCACAACAATTGAAGTGGAATGTACACTTCGTTGTCTTTCTGATTACTCTGCTTCGGAATATGATCCTCCTCCTTTCGAGGAGTGCCATGAAATTGGAAGGACTGTCGATGATCCTAGCTCAAACACGACGAATAAATATTATGTTGCATACAAAATTTTAGGAACAGCAACAAAAAAAGAAATATTATATTCAGAGTCAGTAACAGGAGAATCTGTTTATAACAAGATTCTTACTGGATTTTCTACACAAATGAATAAAGAGATAATGGTTTATACATACATAATGAAACAGTGGAACGGTACAGAATATGAATTTGACAAACGTGTAGTAGGAATAATAAATGTTTCAGACAGCAGACTAGAAGAGGGCTATAGGCAGGAATACATAATTGATGAGGAGAATTTCTCAATTGAAAACTTTGATTATACTCAACCGTCAGGCATAGGAATCCACAAATACTAGTATTTGTAAGAATAATTAAATGAAATAAAAAGACTAAGAACTTAAGTAATAAACTCACTCAATCTTCTACGACAATTTTACTGCGGTTGTTTAACACTGCTGTTAAAATAATTATTTAATGTTTTAGCTTTGAGAGCGGTTTAGGGGCCATTTTCGTAAAAGGGCCTCTGGCAACGGTTCTGGCGTATCTGACTGATATTTAAGGTAAAATTGTTGTTCTGTATTTTCTGTCCTTTCCTGTATTGTCTGTATTTTGAGCTATTTTCTGCTACAATCTTGCTACACTCCAACGACACTTTTTATGAGGAAAAAAGTGAGGGCCGTGTGAAGGAAAAATGTGTCTGCAATTCTTCTTATTCTCTATTTTCAAGCC
>JAHWHQ010000080.1 GCA_019323195.1 Candidatus Woesearchaeota archaeon
AACTTGAACAGAAAAGCGAGGAGGAATTTAAGGAAGATGATGGGCTTAGATTAGTGGATGAGTATTCAAGGCTTGAGAAGGCAAAAAAAGACTCTGAGCTGGGCATGGAAAGGATTAGAGCTAAACTAATTGAATTCTCCAAGCAGAAGGGCATCAATGTTGTCTGGGGAACTGATAAGAAAGCCTCGATCAGGGAGTATTATAAAGTTATTTTCCCTCCTGATAAAGATAATTTCATTAAGCTGATCAAGGACAAAGGGATATATGAGGATGTATCATCGGTTAATTACCTTAAACTAGGGGCCAAAATACTAAAAAATCAGGTGCCTGAAGAGGTAATCAAAGAGGTCAAAACAGAGAAATCAAACAGAGTTACTTTAAGTAAGAGGTAAGCTTATGGCCAAAATCAATGTAAAAGGGACTGAAATAACAGTCATAAATGTAGAAAATGAAGATTATATCTCAATAACAGACATGTTAAAAGCTAAAGATGGAGATTTTTTCATTTCTGATTGGCTCAGAAATAGGAATACTGTAGAATTCCTTGGGATCTGGGAGCATCTAAATAGTCCTAATTTTAATTATGGCGAATATGCCATAATTAGAAGCAAAGCAGGGCTTCATAACTATAAAATCAGCGTGAAAGAATGGGTTGGGAAAACAAATGCTATTGGATTAAGGGCAACCGCCGGACGTTATGGCGGAACATACGCCCATAAGGATATTGCTTTTGAGTTTGGAATGTGGATCAGCGCAGAATTCAAAATTTACCTAATAAAAGAATTTCAAAGATTAAAAGAACAGGAACAAAAGCAGTTAGGCTGGGATATAAAAAGAAATCTTGCCAAAATAAACTATAGAATCCATACTGATGCAATCAAGGAGAATCTTATCCCTAAAGAGCTTACTAAAGAACAGACAGATCATATTTATGCAAGTGAAGCAGACGTTTTAAATATGGCTTTATTCGGAATGACTGCTAAGGAATGGCGGGACAACAACAAGGATAAAGACGGCAATATCAGGGATTATGCAAATGTTTCTCAATTGGTCTGCCTTTCTAATCTTGAAAACCTAAATGCCTTGTTCATTAACAAAGGTTTACCTCAGGATAAAAGACTAGCTGAATTGAATAATATAGCAATAAAGCAGATGGGATTATTGACTGAAGACAAAAAAGTCAAGCACATAGAAAAAAGGTAAAAACAAACTCGTAGTATTTCAAGACAAGAAAATAAAAAGAATCTGGCCATAATAACATTTAAACAATCTTCTTGGACAGGAACATATAATAAGAGATAAATGCAAGAACGGCTGCAGATATGATGTCAGCCAGATAATGCTGCTTGACAAAAAGGGTGGATAAGGATATGAGGAAAACAAGAAGGATAAGGGAATAGCCAATCGCCTTATTATGCTTAAGGCATACCATAGAGGAGATGGCGCTCAGGGATACGTGAAGGCTGGGGAACAGGTTGTAAGGCTTGGCTACCAGATAGACCAATGCAATAATATCAAGGAATATGCCATGGCCGCTTATTTCAGGCCTTGCTGCCTTTACAGGATAGAGGATGTAAACAGCAGAACTGATCAAAATGATGAACAGATAGGCGGCAACAGCCCGCCTGTAATCCCTTATATCCCTAACGACAAAATAAGGCATTACAACCACAAGATAAGCCATGACATAGAATACCACAAAAAACGGGATAAAGGGTATATCTCTTTCAAAGCCCAGCTGTAGAGTATGGGCTGGTCTTCCTTCACTAAAGCTGTTTATAGGGAAATAGCACAGGACCCAGACAGTGACTACAAATAGCAACAGGAGGGTTTTTTCATGCCTCTTATAAAAGGATAAAAGCTTCATGGAGTATGACAAATTTCTTTGCGCTTCAAACCCCTGCAAAAAGCACCATGTAATTATGCCCGAATTTTTTTGAGCAGACAGGGCAGTAGGCATAATGGACATAATACTTATCGGCCTTTTTCCCTTTTTTTGAGAGAGAGTCATTCATCTCCCTGATGAATTTCGGTACGGCATTGTAAGGCCCGTCAAAAACCCTTGAGAAGAAGGTCCCTGAGATAGCAGCATTATTTGCTTCTTTAATGGGCTTTTTAACGCTCATGTAGAGCTCTGACTTAAAAGGGTGAGGGTCGTGAAAAAGAACAAGCCATTCTTTTTTAGGAGGGTCTGCTTTTGCGCCTTTTGCAAGCTTATACATACTGGTGATCTTCTTACCGATCATCGGAGGAAAAGGGATATGGAATAATGTCGGCATAGAATCCTTGATGAAAGGCTTATTTTTCCATTTAAATGTCTTCTTGTCCCAATTATTGGGGCTGAATTTCGGACAGCATCCCTTATCTTCTTTTTTCATGGTATATCCTCCGGGATAAGACAAATATCCCCATTATTTCTTTAATTTGGCGCAAAAATCCCTTATCCTCTTTTTGGAGCCTGCATCCTTTATCTTCCTGTCCCTTAATTCAAGCGATGCTAAGGGCTTTTTGCTTAACTTTTCCATCTCACCGAAGACCTTTCCCTGATTTCCGCCGCAGGTGCAGAAAAATGCTACTTTCCTGAACTTATTCTTATTCAGGTAGGCCCTTACCGCAGGCGCCATGCTGCCTGCCCAGACAGGGGTTCCTATGATAACAAGAGGATACTTAGAAGGGTCTTTTTTCTGCTTTATCTTTGTTGATTTCTTCAGAAAAGCATCTTTAGCGGCAACAATCCAGGATATGATCTTTGCACTCCTGTCTTTAAGGTCGATTATCTCGTCCTTTTGGGCCTTAAGGTTTCTGGCAATCTCTTCCCCAACTCTCCTGGTATGGCCACCCCTTGAATAAAATGCAACCAATGCTTTCATGTTTTCACCTCTTTTTTATAGGATCTTATAAGATGTATATATGACCTAATTTAAGAAAAGCCTATAAAATACTTTCTTTCTACTTTGGAGGGATTATAACCTGTAATCAGAAGAAAATGCGCCAGCCGGGATTCGAACCCGGATAGTCAGCTTGGAAGGCTGAAGTCATAGCCATTAGACCACCGGCGCATATGATTTTGCTGTGTTTTTTTGCAATGACGGCCAATTCGCCCTGTTGAGCACAGCGAAACAGGGCTAATAGTACAGGGGGTCTAGCGGGCGAAGCCCTTAGAGCAATTAAGACCACCGGCGCATAACAATAAACGCAATAAACTAAGGATTTGCATTTATTTATAAATTTAACTCCAATCTGTCTGTGTTGAAAATCTCGCTACGCTTCGGGTTAGCAGCTTCAAAATCCTTAATGTTTAACATTATGGCTGACATCCCCCGACGGGGGCAACCCTCCTGTCAGCTTTATGTTATTCTTAATAGGATTTTGACCTTAGGCTGCTAACCTGCATTTTCAACACAGCAGCTCCAATCAAAAAGATTTATAAATGATTGCAATAAGAGAATTCAGTATGCCTGACATTATAGAAAAAAGGGTGAAAAGCGCTGACAATGCAGAGATATACTACAAGATAAGCAAACCAAAAAATAAATCCAGCAGACCCAGACCATGCATCTTTTTTCTGCACGGCCTGGGGCTGAACAATACATGCTTCAAGAAAGAGCAGGGATATTTCTCAGATAAGGGGTTCATTACCATAAACATGGACCTGAGGGGGCATGGGAACAGCGAATCAAAAGGGAACCTTTCCCTGCAAAGCTTTGCAGGGGATGTACGGCTGATATTAAAGAAGGAAAGGATAAAAAAGGCTGTTATAGCCGGACACTCGTTCGGGGGGATGATAGCCCTGCAGTTCTGCTCTATGTTCCAGGACATGGCAAAAGCCCTTATACTGATAGACTCCTCATACAAGCTTTCATTGATAACTATAAGGCCGTCGTTCCTGTTATTTGACTTCCTGCCATGCAAGGTATTGACAGCCTTAGGGTACAGGCAGCATAAAAAAGAGCCAGATACAGACTTTACAAGATACAAGCATAATTTCCAGATAGTCTACAAGTCAATTTTCGCTACAGACAGAAGAACAATTAAAAAATGCATAAAATCGATGAAAAGCTCCATGCTGGAGGAAAGGCTGGAAAAGATAAAAAAGCCTGTATTGATCATCGAGACAAGGGATGATGAGATATTCAGCAAGCTATCCTACAGAATAATGCATAAAAAGATCAAGAACTCAAGATTAGACATAATAGAAGGGCATCATGAGGTGCCTATCAGCGACCCAAGAAGCATAAACAGGGAGATGATGAAATTTATAAAAAAGGTCAAACCTGGTCCCTGATGCTCCTGACAAACCTGTCAAAGTCCTCTTTCCTGACATTGGCGCCGCAGGCGTACTCGTGGCCGCCGCCGTAACCCTCAACCCCTATAAGGGCTTTCTCTATTATCGGAGGAAGAACCTTCCTGGTGCTCCTTAAGCTAAGCCTTACCTCCCCGCCCTTCTCCCTTCCTACTATTATTATCTTGTCAGGATACCTGTGGATAAGCTCGTTAGAAAGGTCGCCTGTAAAGCTCAT
The DNA here is from genome assembly GCA_019323195.1 of Candidatus Woesearchaeota archaeon. Classification (GTDB taxonomy): domain Archaea; phylum Nanobdellota; class Nanobdellia; order Woesearchaeales; family JACPBV01; genus JAHWHQ01. The sequence continues at coordinate 4,521 of JAHWHQ010000080.1, forward strand.
CCGGTTTTCCCTGTAGATATATACAAGGAGCTTATCCCTGCCTGCATGCTTGACAGCCTCGCCAAGAAGCTCTTCATATTCCATATTTATCTTCTTAAACCTCTTGTAGATCAGCTTGCCCCTTGGAGTAGTCTTATTCAGGATTTCATAAGGTGTCTCTACCCTTGTAAGGATCTTAAAGCACTTAACAGCATCGCTTGTCTTCCCTTTAAGTATATAAGAGAATATCCTTATCAATTCACCAAGCTTAGTATCAAAATAAATCTTCCCCGGGTCCTTTGCATTTTTGCTGACCAGCCCCTTAAAATCCTCCATGAACCTCTCAAAAAAGTCAGGGATGAACCAGTCGCCAACACAGCCGACAGCCGCTATCCACATATCCTGCCTGACAACCTCATAGCATATCCTTGTCACAGGGGTGCCGTCATCCTTATCACTTATCCTGGGATTGAAGTATTTTACCTTATTCCTGTCAAGAGGCTTATGGTGGTCTATCCAGATGACAGGAACCTTGACCTTATCAAGAAACTCCTGATCAACTATGGGGATGTCCAGGACAAAGACCTTGTCAGGCATGTAATCCTCCACCTTCCTGAAAAACTTTATCCCCAAGCCGGGCTTGGACTTGAACACGATGCCGTGCCCTTCCCTGATATACCTGTAGAACAGCAGGAAAGAGCACAAGCCGTCAGGATCGTCGTGGAAGAAAAATAAGGGATTAGTGCAATTGTCAAGCTCTTCCCTGATCTGGCTTATTTCCTTATCGGTTAACATCTTAAAAACAGGCTATGGTATAGAAAGATAGTTTTATTATAAATTTTTCTGTTTTTTTGGAAAAACTTTGTTATTTTGATGGAAAATGTCAACAAAACAATAAACTATTTAACCAACAAAACCTTACCTTATGCCATGAACATCCCATGCATGAGGTGCAAAGGCGCTGCTCCTATGCAGAGCTGCGGAAGGGCTTTCTGCCCTATCATCGCCAAGTCAGAGGCTCTTTTCAGGGTTAAGGAGAGGGCTGTAAAAGAGAACTTTTCAGGATCTTCTTATTCAGTCTTTGTTGGCAGGTACGGCTATCCTGATGTCAATGTAGGAATCCTGTCACCGCCGCAACAGTCAGAGGATGCATGGCTGCATGATGCCCCAATCCACTGGGCAGACCATGATTTCCAGATAGGGCAGATAATAGACCTAAGGGGATCATTGCTCAATTCAAGGTTCAGGTCCAATATCCTTGATGCGAGAAAACACAATAAATTCCTGGAAATAGGGCAGGAACTGTCAATGGCATCAAAACCAGCAGATATTGAGGTTAACTTAGACCAAAAGCCCAGGTTCAGGCTGAATACAGACGCTTATGCCCTTCCTATGGGGCCTAACGCCAACCTAAAGGGGGTTGAACTTACAGAAAACCCAAGGATCCCGACAAAGATAGATAAGGTGGTCTCTGACACTGACCTAAAGGCAAACGAAGGATTAAACCTGCTTTACTCCAAAAGCGTAGATGAGAATGTGTTGACAAAGCTGCTCTCGATCGGCAACCTGGGGCTGAAGAAAAACAGGAAACTGGTCCCGACAAGAAACTCGATAACAGCAGTCGATGATAATCTTGGAAAGGAGCTGATAACCCAGATAAAGCAATATAATGAAGCAGGCTATCTGGCATATTATGGAGGATATCTGGGGAATAATTTTTTGATATTGTTCTTTCCTGGGGTGTGGGGCTATGAGCTGTTTGAGATGTACATGCCGAAGTCCAGCTGGAACATAAGCTCAGAAATGCAGTATATGACAGATCATGAGCCATATGAGGGAAGAAAAACATATGCTGATTCTTGCGGAGGGGGATATTATGCATCAAGGCTGCCGGTATTGGAGAAATTATCAGGGATAAGAAGGCAGGCTTCTGTTTTAGTGCTAAGATTCATTGACAGCTCTTACTGGTGCCCTTTGGGGGTATGGGTGGTGCGCTCAGCAGTAAGAAAGGCGCTGGATAATAGGCCATTGGAGTTTTCATCAAAAGAGCTTATGCTGAGATATGCAAAACACCTGGTAAACAAAAAATTCGGCTACAATGTAGAAAACTTATTAAACAAAAGCATCTTATTAAGAAACCTTAAACAGCAGACAAAGCTGGCTAAATTTTTATGCTGATCAAGCAAAATGAACTTCAATAAATCCCTTATAAAGCTCCAGGATGCAATATCCTCGGCAGTGAAAAACAACATAAGCCTGAACTACAGGATAGATGAGGAAAAGGCCATGTACGACTACAGGGAAAAACAGAGGATATACTACATAAACAACCTTAATTCAAGCCTAAGGCTTGTAAAATCCTGCTATATGGAGCTTACCCAGCTGGCAAGACATGACATAAGAAACCAGCCTTATATAAACCGGATAATGGAGCTTATCCCTGAGCTGGAGGACAAGAGCCTTGAAAAGCTGGGAAGGACAACCAATAAGATAATAAGCATAACAAAACAGCTGAACTTCCCAAAAAAGGAGCTGGAAAAGGCATATGCGATGCCTGACGGCATACCTGAAGAGATAAGTGGAGAGATAAAGGCGGACATAAGCGAACTGAACAGATGCTTCAGCAACTCCTGCTACAGAAGCTCTATCATAATATGCGGGAGGATCATGGAAACAGCCCTTCACAGGAAATATTACGAGGTAACGAACAATGACCTGCTGGAAAAAAGCCCTGGAATAGGGCTGGGCAATATAATAGCAAAGCTGAAAGAGAAGGAGATAAAGCTTGACCCTGCGCTTACAAACCAGATACACCTGATAAACCAGGTAAGGGTCTTTTCTGTGCATAAGAAAAAAGAGGCATTCTACCCTACAAGGCAACAGACAGAGGCAACCATCCTCTATACATTAGATGTCCTGGAAAGGCTATTTAACTGACTTCTTTGCCTTAGGCTCAATCTTGCCTAAGAAAAGGATGGCCATGATAAGAATGGTGGATATTGATGCTAAAAGATACCATCCTATCCCTACGCATAGACCGATAGCAGCAATAACCCACAGGCTGGCTGCGGTTGTCAGGCCATGAATACCTCTTGAGCCATGGGCTATGATAGTGCCTGCACCTATAAATCCTATCCCTGTCACAAGCGCAGATATTATCCTTGTATAGTCTGCTGTGAAATAATCAATAGAAATGATCGTAATAAGGGCAGAGCCCAGACATACCAGCATATGCGTCCTTAAGCCAGCAGGCTTATGGTTTTTCTCCCTTTCCCATCCTATCAGGCCGCTTAATATTACTGCAAGCAACAGCTTTAACGACTGCTCATAGATCAGCTCCATCATATAACCCTAAACAAAGAGATATAAAAAGTTATCGTTTTGATTGGTATATAAACATTTGATTCTGGGTCTTTAAACAACTACACTCAAAGATTATTGATGTTTTTTTCTAAACCTGACATTTGGTCGAGGGTGTCCTATATAAATTTGTGGCGGCTTTTTAATTACTTTTTCCTTTTTCTCTTCCTTTTTGATTGATGTTTTCATTATACGCCTGTAGAGGTCCTCTGGAAGCCTCTCATCAAGTTTAACACCTACAAAATAATCAAACCCTTCGGCTAAATCACCAAAATAGTCTTCCAAATTCCTATATTTAGCAACATAGAGTGCTGTTAAAAGAGTAATATATTGCTGTTCTTTCAAGTCTTTCAGCTCTCTCAGCTCTTCTAGCTGCCTAAGTTTCATCTCCGACAAAACTCCATCTAATTTCAAATATCCATCAGGTGTCTTATCGCCAATCCTCCTTCTTACTTCACCAGTTAGAAGATAGCCATCTCCATAATCTAAAGAGATATGCTCATTTATTTCGAACCTTTTATTTGTGAGTACTCCCATCCCTGTTGTGCTAACGTCTATTACCTTATAGATGTCTTCAATAAATACTATATCTAACATATCTCCCAAACCTCCTTATTTTCCTACTTAGACTTCATCGTTTTAAATCCCCGAATAGACCTCTTTGAGGTCATCTACACTTTTTGCATTGTTCATAAGCTGCCTGTACCTGCTTCCGCCTTTCATGCCTTTTGTGAACCACTGCGCATGCGCCTTTATGTCCTTGAACTCGACATTGTACCTCTTGCAGTAGACTAAAAACCTAGAAAACATCCTTTTTTTGGATGGATTCCTGCTTTTCCTTCCTTTAAGGTAATCCTTTACCTCATCGAAGACGAAGGGATTGCCCATAGCGCCCCTTGCTATCATGACAGAATCACAGCCTGTGCTGTCAAACATCCTCTTTGCATCTTCACCGCTGAAGATATCGCCGTTGCCTATGACAGGCACGTCGACAGCCTCCTTTACTTTTTTAATGATGGAATAATCGACAGGATGCTGGTAGTTTACTGTCCTTGCCCTGCCGTGGACAGCTATTGCTGTGATGCCTTCCTTCTCGCACAGTTTTGCTATCTTTACAGCATTGATATGGCTCCTGTCATAGCCTGCCCTTATCTTGACGGTTACAGGAAGGTCAACAGCCCTGACAAGCCCTTTTATTATAGAGCTTATCTTTTTAGGATACCTCATAAGATAACTTCCGCATTTCCTCTTTACAACATCGCTGTGCGGACAGCCAAGGTTAAGGTCAACAGCCCTGGCCTTATCCTCTATTAATTTCGCGCATTGAGCAATTATTTCAGCATCATTGCCAAAGAACTGAACAACAAGGTTTTTCTCATCGTAAAAATCAAACAGCTTCCTGTTTCCCATTAGCATGGCTCTTGCATCTATCATGGGAGAGTAGACAATATCTGCGCCGTAATCAGTGCATATTTTCCTGAAGGCAATGTTATTCACGCCTGCCAGAGGGGCTAGGATAATCTTGTTTTTGAAGTCCATAGGATGGATTAATCAGGGCTTGTTTTTAAAAGTTTAGATGGAGATTGATAATCATGCTAACTTGTCAGTCTCTTAATAGATAAATCTATTAAATCTTCATTTTTTGGAACATCCTGTTTTTTATTAATTATCCCGTATATTCCATTGGCAGTATTTTTTTTAACTTTCCAACTTACCCATTGAGGTCCCACCCATACAACCTGCTGTAAACCTTGTTTATCATCTTTAACTTTTTTAATATAAGCCGGGCCGCTGTTTTTACCCATAAATAGGTTAGTATTTTCTTTATTTATGATTGTAGCTATTTCCTTATTAGTAATATCACTTCCTGCCAGATCATCAGGGTATTTGATTTTCTTATATAGTTTTTCTAAATCTTCCATGGTTTCATTAAACTTAACTTTAGAAACAAAATAAACATTGCCCGAATCAAATAGGTAAACACTTATGAAGTGATTTTCAGGGATATTCTTAACCCAATCCTGCAATTGTGGATAGCTGGAAAGACGGGACCTATCCCAAGACTCATGATATTCTGGTTTTTTCTTTTGCTGAAATATATCTTCCACACATTTTTGTTCTTGCATTTTCTCAAGCATCTCTTCCAAAGGTCCTTTCTTAGTTTCCAACCAATCAGATACGCCTTTCTTAGTAGTTTCTAACCAATCAGATATACCGTTCTTCTTAGTTTCTAACAAGCCAGATACATAATCCCACAGACATTCTTCAATTTCTTCCAATTCATTTGAAACCAAACTATAGAGAGACAAGTATTCCTCTAACACATATTTCCATTTATCACCCTGCCCTGCCATCCAGTCTCCTGTTTCCTCAAGCTTATTTTTGGCATAAGATAATCTTTGCTCGATAGAAGGTTTCACTTTATTGTAAGTGTTATCCATCATAACAACCGCTTCTTCCGGAAGAACATCTTTTACAAATTGAACTGCACGGCCATACGATTCTGAAAGTTTATCCTGTATCCCCATTTTATAATAATTTACGTTCCTTAGGTGTACCCCCACCCTATATCAGATAGGGAATTACATCCTGATTTAAATAATTATCCCACAATTTTCACCAACCTAAAAACCATCCAAAAGCTATTTCCAAAGAAAAAACTATTTAAATAAAGGCTGATTAATAGCAGATGTGAAAACTAGAGAGCTAAAGAAAAGATACCTTGAATTCTTCAGGAAGAAGAAGCATGCCCTGATCAGCTCTTCTTCCCTCATACCTGAGCATGACCCTACAGTGCTTTTCACTACGGCAGGCATGCATCCTCTAGTGCCTTACCTTATGGGGCAGCCGCATCCGCAGGGCAAGCGCCTGGCTGACGTGCAGAAATGCATCAGGACAGTGGATATCGATAATGTCGGAGACCCGTCCCACCTTACGTTCTTTGAGATGCTCGGCAACTGGTCATTAGGGGACTATTTCAAGAAAGAGGCTATCGGATGGAGCTTTGAGTTCCTTACAAAGGTGCTGGGCTTTGACACATCAAAGCTGTCAGTCACATGCTTCAAGGGGGATAAAGATGCTCCTAAAGATGAGGAATCTGCAAAAATCTGGATCTCGCTGGGAATACCGAAAGAAAGGATATACTTCATGCCTAAAGAGGACAACTGGTGGGGGCCGGCCGGCAAAACAGGGCCATGCGGACCATGCACTGAGATGTTCATCGACACAGGCATCGAAAAATGCAGTGATAAATGCCAGCCAGGATGCTCCTGCGGCAGGTATTTCGAGGTATGGAATGATGTTTTTCTGGAATATAATAAGATCAGCGAGACAAAATTTGAAAAACTAAAGCAAAAAAATGTTGACACTGGCATGGGTGTTGAGAGGACAGCTGCAATGCTGCAGGGGAAAAAGACGGTCTATGAGACAGAGACCTTCACGCCAATAATAAACAGGATCAAGGAACTGGCAGGCATAGAAGAGCCTAATGAAAAGCAGGAGCTTTCCATAAGGATAATAACAGACCACATAAGGGCGTCTGTCTTTATTTTAGGAGATGACTTAGGGATTTCTCCTTCGAACCTGGACCAGGGGTATATACTGCGCAGATTTATAAGGAGATGCATCAGGCACGGCAAGCTATTGGGCATCGAAAGGGAATTTTTGACAGAGCTTGCAAAGATCGTAATCAAGCTGTACAAAGAGGATTATGCTGAGCTTGAAAAGAACAAGAAGTTTATCCTGGACGAGATAAAAAAAGAGGATGAAAGGTTCAGGGCTGTCATCGAAAAAGGCCTGCATAGGTTTGACAGGATGATATCTGACAACAGGATATCAGGGAAAGAGGCTTTCCTGCTGTTCCAATCATACGGCTTCCCTATCGAGATGACTGAAGAGCTTGCAGAGGAAAAAGGGATAAAGGTTGACAGGGAAGGCTTCCAGAAAGAGTTTGAAAAGCACCAGGAGCTTAGCAGGATAGGTGCGGAGAAGCGCTTCAAGGGCGGGCTGGGGGATAATTCAGCTGAGACTACAAGACTGCATACTGCAACGCATCTCCTGAACCAGGCACTCAGAGAGGTGCTGGGAAAAAAAGACATCTTCCAGAAAGGCTCTAACATCACGCCTGAACGACTAAGGTTTGACTTCAATTTTGACAGGAAACTTGAAAAAGAAGAGCTAAAAAAGGTCGAGGACTGGGTGAATGGAAGGATAAAGGAAGAGCTGCCTGTAAAGATGGAAGAGATGACAGTCGAAGAGGCAAGGAAAAAAGGGGCTCAGGGGGTTTTTGAGGATAAATACGGTGAAAAGGTCTTCGTCTACTCCATAGGAGGCAGGTCCAAGGAGATCTGCGGAGGGCCGCACGTCAAAAACAGAAAAGAGCTTGGCCATTTCAGGATCAGGAAAGAGCAGAGCTCTGCAGCAGGTGTAAGGAGAATAAAGGCTGTTTTGGAATAAAAAGGGAAAATAACAGGACAGACGCATAGGATTTCTAGGAGGTTATAGAATAATAAAGTTTAAATATAAGCAAATAAAAAATCCACCTATGGACAAGATAAAGGATAAGTTCAGAGAGGAGCTGAAAAACCTGAAGCAGTATGTTGCCCTGGCTACTGTTGATGCCAGGAGTTACCAGAAGACCAACCTTGGGATCATAAAGCACCTGACAGACAAGGAGAACATCCCGGGGGTATATGTAACATTAAACAAGCCCTTCAAGACCATGAAGGGAATCTTCCAGAAGGAGAAGATCAATACAGGGATGATGATATTTATTGATGCTGTCACACAGACTGCAGGCGGGTCTGTCGAAAAGACCGATAAATGCCTTTACATAGGGGCGCCGAATAACCTCAGCGACATATCAATTGCTATGGACCAGGCTGTCAGGGCCCTTCCGTCACAGGAAAGGTTTGTTTTCTTCGACTCTATATCCACGCTCCTTATATATAACAATATAGCGACTGTCGCCAAGTTCATACACTTCCTGGCCGGAAAGATGAGGGTCTGGAAGGTAAAAGGCATAATAGTATCATTAAGAAAGAAACAGGATGAAGAGCTTATTGAGGAATTGACGCAGTTTTGTGATGCGATAATAGACTTATAATTTAGCATATTTTTTTGATTGAAAAAAGAGGTGATATTGATGAAAGGAAAATGGAGTACATTACTTGGTCTTATAGCTATTGCAGGAGGATTAACAGCCATATTCAGGATTGTTGTTGACACTGAGATTGCAATAGGGTTTGTAACAATGTCATTTGGGATATTAGCTATCATATGGACATCCATGGCGATAAGCTCTTTATCAAAAGGCTCTTCCCTGAGAAGGCATACAACAAATTTCCTGTTCTGCCTGATATTCATACTGTCATTTTCTATCTGGCATACGCTGTCAAAACTTTTCAAATGGAGAGAGACTATCAATGAGTTCCTGCTGTACCCAGGATACCTGTTCCTGACGCTTGCATTCCTTATATTTGTGATAACATCATACCAGATACTTACGATGGGAAAGGAATTCGGATTTGAGACCAAGGCAAAAGAGATCAAGAGCATAATAAATAATAAGAACGCAATGAACAATAAGAACATTGTAATAGAAAATAAGAAAGCAATAAACAACAGGAAAACAGGCAATAAGAAAAAACCAAAAAAGTGAATTTTTAGAAAAATTATATCAGATATTACCTTTGAATATCTGGTTCTAGTGTTTTCTTACCAATCCACGCTCGAGCTGAAGCATCTGCATTACCTTTAATGCCTTCATCTCAGCTTTCATCTCCTCTATCTGCTCTTTCAGCTCGTAAATAAGCTCGTAGTTATGCTGAACATTGTTAACATTCTCCTCAACAATGCTAGAAACATCGGTAAGCTGGCTGAACTCAGACCTAATCTGCTTTATCCAGGAGTCCACGTTTTCTATGAAATTCTTTGTTTCTGATTCCATTTATAAAATCCTGAGGTTTTTAGGCATTTAGGTAAATTGGTTAGCGGCTAAATAAAGGACGGTTAGTTTATCTTTCCGGGAAAATCATCGATTTTCCCCCTAATCTCCAAATGTCCTCCCTAACCTTATGGCGTGAGCCACTAACCCAATTTACCATAAAAAATTCCAGCGGAATTTTCTATTGAGGCAATAGTGATGGCGCACATATAGGATTTATTTTTTAGTTGTTGCCCTTTATACGCCTCACCAGCCAAATCTTGCCTCTTTTTTCAGCCATAATTAAATCCATAAACTAGTATACTAATATGTATATTTGTGATATTTAAACCTTTTGGTTTTATTATATAGTGCAATATATAGGTTGTAGAAGGATTATTAGGAAAAGATTTAAAAATATAGAGGAGAAATCTGTTTAAGATGAAGCAGCTTATACCCATAGGGATGATGGTAATATCCATCGGTTTTATGCTGATATTTATAGGGGCATTAAGCTCAGCAAAAGAGGGAAAGACAGGATCAAAGGTGGCGGTAGGGGGATTTATAGGGTTTATACCTTTTGGTTTTGCCAATGATAAGAGGATGCTGTATGCTGTGATGGCAGTATCAGCAGCCTGTATGTTACTATGGTTTTGTTTTATGTTCAGGAGATAAAATGTCAGGAGCTGGAGAAGGGAAACACGAGATAAGGGATGTAAAGGTCTACATACATGAAAAAGGAAAATCAGGAGCACGGATCACGCATATCGATATTGAAAGTGATGAGATAAGCAGGATAATAAAGAGCAAAGAAGCAACTTACTGCGCTGGAAAGCCGGGAGGATGCTTCATAGGGCTGAAAAAAGAGATGATAAAAAGGGCTGAAGAATTGATAAGATAGAAAGGTCAGACGTCCCTGTCTTCCATGTCATCTTCCTCTTCGCTTTCCTCGGCTTCTTCATAGCCGCGCATAAAGCCTTCTTCCTCTGCGGACATCTCGTCGTCTTCTACAAGGTCTTCCCTGCCTTCCTCATCGTATATGCTGGACTCGTCGAAATCGTCTTCCATGCTGTCATCGTGCTTTGCCATGATGAAATCCCCTCAAACCTGCTACTTCAGAGGGTCACTTATATAGTTTACGTTTATAATTTATATAAAAGATTTTTAAGCGAGAAAACGGCTGTGTTGAAAATCTCGCTCCGCTTCGGGTTAGCAGCTTCAAAATCCTGAATGTCTAACATTAATAGCTGACGTTCCCCGACGGGGTGGCTAAAAGCCATAAATTTTGTTTGCACAAAATTTCAATTGACCCCCCTTGTCAGCCTCAAGAACTGTTTAATAGGATTTTGACCTTAGGCTGCTAACCTGCATTTTCAACAAAGCCGTAATAAAACAACAAGTTTATAAAAAAAGATTGGATTCCAGGGGGGTATGGAGCTGATAAAAGAGAAGGCGACAGCCAAATTTCCAACCAAGTTCTATGGAGACTTTATTATCCATATCTATGAGGACAACAAGGGAAACCACCATGCTGTGCTTGTGAAAGGGGATATTAAAGGAAAGGAAAATGTCCTGGTTAGGGTGCATTCTGAATGCATGACAGGAGACACCTTCCACAGCTTAAGATGCGACTGCGGCGATCAGCTGGAAAAGGCACTTTCAATAATAGGAAAAGAAGGCGGTGTTCTGGTCTACCTAAGGCAGGAAGGGAGAGGCATCGGGCTGTTGAACAAGATAAAGGCGTACTCACTGCAGGAAAAGGGGATGGACACTGTGGAGGCCAATGAAAAGCTTGGCTTTAAGCCTGATGAAAGGGATTACACGATAGGGGCGCAGATACTGGCAGACCTTGGGATAAGGTCAATAAGGCTTCTGACAAACAACCCAAGGAAGATATCAGGGCTGGAGAAATACGATCTTAAGATAACTGAAAGGGTGCCGTTAATCATAGAGCCGAACAGGCATACAGAGAGATACCTTAATGCAAAAAAAGAGAAGTTAGGGCACATGCTTGACAAGGAAGGGGTTGTCAAGGATTAGAAGTTCTGTGAAGTATTGAAGTATAGGGTTTGTATGATGGAGTTAAATACAATAAAATTTTATTTTCCAGACGAAAAAGGGGGTTTCCTTTATTGAAGTTTATAATCATATATCTTCTAGTTTTCTTATTCCGAATTTTTCTGAGCAAGCAACAATATCTTCAGGAAGGATTTGAATATCCTCTTCGAGAATGAGGAGGATTCCTTTGGTTCGGTTGATAAATGATTTATAATCTGGTATATGTATCCAAGTATCATCACGAGGAGAAATACGATATTGAGCATCCAAAGCACTCACATCCACATTATAAGAAAGTTGATCTTGAATTGCCCTATATTCAGTGGGTATAAAGTAATTTAACCATGCCTCATCTACAACTCTATAACTAATAGTGCCATTCAGTACAGGTTTCCAATCATGTGAAGGACCTAATATCACGGTCCAATCTGAATAATCTATAAGAATTATTTGAGGGTATTCAGGATTGTGAGGGATAAGATTTTCGTTCCACCATGCACGAAATTTTTCAGAAAGGGTAAATTTGTGCCCCCTCCGTCAGTTGAAAACTGCCACTTCTTAAAGTCAGAATAAATTTGATCTCCTGCATTAAGATACACCGCAAAGTCATTATACAACTCTACTCTACGTTCGATCATTATTACTGGAATTTTTATGTCTTCACTCCATTTTCGTGATTGTGCATCTTGAACAGAAGATAGGTCTATTCCTAGAGTTGGTGCCAATGATTTGGCAGAACTGGTAAAACCAGAGTTAGAAACCATGACCCCTTTAGATGCTCCAATATCTGAGAGTATTTTTGAGAAATTTAACAAATCAATTTCATTAATTGGTTTGAGATTAAGGTATACATTAACTATAGTGAGGATTTCTTGCTCTGCTTCGGTAGATCTGATACTTATATCTACACTATGTGAAGAGTCACCGGTTAATGTAGGGATTTTATCGGAAATACGTATTCTTGCTTTTGGTTGTAATTCACCATAAATTTGTGCAACAATAGTTCGATAAGCTATTTTATCTTCAGGGGTAATTGTAAACTCTTCATTTTGGTTGCGATTTTCAATTGAAGCTATTAATTCTTCAACCATTCTATTATCTTTAGATGGCATACAAGATTTTAAACCGGAAGAAATTCCAATTAAAATTATAATAATCACAATAATCTTATTTTTTGTTAAGCATTTATAGATTTTGTCAATAAGTTTTTTGGTTTTTTTTCTAATTAACATTGTATGTATATACTGATTGTTGAAAGATATTTAAAGGTTATTGGAAAAACGGAAACCCCCTAAAATATAGTCTGCTAACGCAGGATTGATTGAAAAGTAAGAATTTTACTTTTCGGACGAAATTTTCCCACACTACGTAGGGTAAAAGAAACTAACAGCGATCGCAATGTCACACAAACCAAATACCCAACACCCTTCCCCTAGAACCTCAACACGCCCATCACCTTGGCAATATCCTCTTCAGAGATGACAAACAAGGTATCTGTCCAGGTGGACATTGTTTCTATTATATTTACACCGTTCTCAGCAAGAAGGGTAGTAAGATAGGCTATAACGCCTGGAGTCTTCTCAAGATCCTCTGAGCTCTTCAGGTTTATCTCTGCAAGGTTTTTTGTTACCCTTAAGACCTTATGCTTAAACAGCTTTTCTATCTCTTCCAGGAACTCAAGGGCTGTTATCAGGGTGATGGTGGAAGAGCCTTCTATTATGTGGAAGACCTCTGCTTTTTTCTTGACCTCCTTGTGCAGCTCTATCAGATGGTTAAAATAGATGTCCTTCCTCACTACAACAACGACTATCTTGTTCTTTACTTCCAGCTTGCTTCTTTTCAGGATGTCAATTATCTTCTTCTCCAAGACATCCTCCTTGCCTAGCTTTCTAAAGTATCTCCTGCAGGCTATAAGGATCGCGTCAAAGTTTTCCTCCAGGCCCAACCCAAGGTCGCCTGCTATCTGCCTTGTCAGGGAGGAGTAGTTGATAAGCTTCTTTCTCATGCAGTCCTTGATGCATGGATGCTCATTGATATACTTTTCAGCTGCTTTTGTTATATTCATCGATCTCACCCTTTAATTCGTTCAGGTTATAGCTGCACCATTCACGGTCTTTACATTCATATGAAAAGGAAAGGGAGGAAAGAAGGTGAAGAACCCTGTACAGCTTTTTTCTTTCCTCGAACTCATCAGATATTCTCCCATATTTCTTATAGCCTTTCAGGAATTCCCTCTCAAGTGCAGGCTTTCTGTCAAACATCCAGAGGCATGACTTGGCTATATCAAACTCGTTATGGCCTGAGATGGCCCATTCGATGTCTATTACACCGTTTATCCTGTTTTTATCCACTATTATATGGGAGGAATGGTAATCCTTATGGAGCAGGCATGGCTTAGAGCTGACATCAAGAAGATGCTTATTAAGGATGATAAGCTGACGGACCTTTTTTTTAAGGGTTGCATATTTTTCAGGTATCTTCCTGAACTTAATGTTAGTATCGTAACCTATAAAATCTGCCCATTTACTGAACCCCGGACTTATCTCCTTATTGATGATCCAGCCGTAATAGGGGAACTTGATGGAATGTATCATGGCAAGCATTTCGCCTGTCTTTCTTATAAGGCTCCTGTCATCAAAAGAAAGCTCTTTTCCTTCAATCTTTGACATAAGAAGATAGTTTTTTCCGCTCTGGATTATCTCAGGAACTGGGACGCCTGTCTTTTTTCTTATGAGGCTGTAGAGGTACTTCTCTTTCTTTATCTTCCAGAGGTCCTTTGGGTAAAGCCTTATAACAAGGGATTTGCCATCCAGCTTTACCCCATAGGTCTTGTTGATAAGGCCTTTCTCAAACCTTTTGACAGAAGAGATATCTTTATTGGGGTAAATATCCTTTAGTATCTTCTTAACTTTTATAGCAGGATCAGTTTGCATATCATTAAATCAGGTATGTTGGTATTTAAATGTTTTGTCCTGGACATTTATGTTTTTTGGACTAAAAGGTGAATATTAACTACCCAAAACCGCAAAAACAAATCTTTATATAGTTGAAGGGTATTTTTATGGAAGGGGGAAGATGATACCGCACAGGAAATACATGGAGCTAGCTTTGAAGTTAGCTGAAAAAGGAAAGGGAAATGCCAGCCCTAACCCTATGGTAGGGTCTATCATAGTCAAGAGGGGAAGGATAATAGGAAGGGGATGGCACAAGAAATGCGGGGATGCCCATGCAGAGGTATATGCACTGAAGGAAGCGGGAAAAAAGGCCAAGGACGGGATAATGTACGTAACATTAGAGCCGTGCTCGCACTGGGGGAGAACGCCGCCGTGCAGCGAGCAGATCGTCTCTGCAGGGATCAGGGAGGTAGTCATAGGTATGAAAGACCCTAATCCGCTGGTCAATGGGTACCAGGAGCTTAAGTTCAGGGGATTAAAGACAAGGATAGGGATCCTTGAAGAAGAGGCCATGAAGATGAATGAGCCTTATGTCAAATGGATAAGGACAAAAAGGCCGTTCGTTGTCGTGAAGGCTGCTATGAGCCTGGACGGCCAGATAGCGACAAGGACAGGGGATTCAAAGTATATTACCGGAAGAGAGGCAAGGAAGTTTGTGCATGAGCTCAGGGCAGAGTATGATGCTGTAATGGTAGGTGCTAATACAGTGCTTAAAGACGACCCTAAGCTAAACGTGAGGCTTGTCAAGGGAAGGAACCCCAAAAAAATAGTTGTGGATACCAAATTAAGGATACCCATTAATGCCAATATAGCAAAGAACGATCCTTCTGACCTTATCATCGCAACATCAAAGAAGGCGTCAAAGAGCAAGATGAAGAGGCTGATGCAGAAAGGTGCCCATATCCTGACAATGGGGGCTTCAAACGGAAAGATAGACCTGAAGGAGCTGATGAAAGAGCTGGGGAAAAGGGAGATATGCTCCATACTGGTAGAGGGAGGGGCAGAGCTCAATGCAGAGGCGATCAAGTCAGGGATCGTGGATAAGGTACTTTTCTTTATCTCGCCGCAGTTCATAGGAAAGGGTTTAGGGGCATTAGGCGACCTGGGAATCAATAAGGTCGACAGGTCAATAAAGCTCAAGAAGCTGGATTATAAGAAGATAGGAAGGGATATACTTATCGAGGGCTACCTATAGGAAGATAAAAGGGAAGATGCCTCCTGCAAAAGCCTTTTGCTTTCTTTCTCAGAGCATGAATCTGCTATTACCCTTAAAAGCCCCGGCTCTGTCTTTGAGAACCTGAACCAGACAAAACTGTTTCCATCTGCCAGTGCCTTTAATCCGCCGGTCATGCCGCCGGTCTCCTTAATCAGGCATCTCTTATCAAGGTAATAGCCCTTTATCCTGCCTCTTATCTCTTTTATATCTGCCTGCCCTTTAAACCTTATCTTTTCCTGGAGGGAATAATACTCGGGAAGATCGCCTATCAGCTGCTTTAATGCCCTGCCTTTTTCATTTATTATCTTAAGCAGGCATAAGACTGAGAGGATGCCGTCCCTGCACCTTGAAGGCGGGATTATAACGCCGCCGTTAGAGCCCTCACCGCCTATAGGAGAATCCAGCCTAAGCATCTCATCAACAACATTTATCTCGCCGACCTCTACCTCCTTAACATCACAGTTGTGCTTTTGTGCAATAACACTTACAAGGTTAGAGGTCGCATCGTTAGTCACAACAGTCCCGCTGCTCTTTTCAAGGATATCATCAGCTATAAGGGCAAGAAGGTAGTTGCCGTCAACAAGGCTGCCGTCATCCAACAGGATCTCTGCCCGGTCTGCATCGCAGTCAAGGCCTGCTGCAAAATCTGCACCCTCTTTTTTGATTATTCCCTTAAGGTATCTCAGGGATTCCTCATTAGGCTCTATCTTACGGATGAATCTGCCGCCATAATCATTTATTACCATTATATTGCTTAACCCTAACTTTTTTATTATCCTACTAAGGATCATGCCTGAGCCGCCGTTTACGTCTATGATTATCCTTGACTTATTACTGAACTTGCCAATGGCTTTTTTCAGGAAAAGGGCATACATATCTATTATCTCTTTATTTTTCTCATCAATTTTCTTCTTTTCATTACTCCTATCAACTGGATGCTTTTCCAGAAATCCCTCTTTAGGCAGGCTGCTTATCTTATTGAAATCAGTTATTAACTTATGGATATCCTTCGGCCTGAGAACAGCGCCGTCCCTGTCCAGAAACTTAAACCCGTTATACTCCGGCTCGTTATGGGAGGCGGTTATCATTATTCCTCCATCCGCCTTGAACTCCCTGACTGCCAGCTCAAGGGCAGCTACAGGAACTATGCCTGCATCTATTATGTTGAGGAATGAGGTAAAGAGGGCTTTTTTTAATGCCTTGTTTGAAGCTCTTGTGTCATAGCCAATGGCTACTAAAGGCTCTTTGCCAAGCTTTTTCTTAAGAAACCCGTTAAAAAGATAGCTGTACTTAAGGGCTGTCTCTTCTGTGAGGTCTTTTCCGTAGACACCGCGTATGCCTGAAAATGACTGGACGAGCATAGCATGAAAGAGAATGCATGGGTTTATAAAATTAATGGAGCTATGATTCATGCCAGGGGTTCTGGTCTGAGTCAGGCTCTACAACCCTGATAAGGAAATTGTCCTCATATGATTTACCAGTGTTCTCATTTGTGATTTTGATCTTGAAATTAAATGAATTAAACATGGAAAGGTCATCTATTTCGGAATTGCAGTTGACATTTTTGGTCGTCCATTCTATCCAGCAGGCGATATAATCAGGAAAAGGGTAGTAATCCAAAGACTTTTTGACTGTAATATGACCTCCTGAAGTAGAGGTAGGATAACTGGTCTGAACCGAGAACTCGTACCTATAGTAATACCTTAAGCTATCAATATCAATAGGGATGCCGTTTGAATCAAGAAGGTATTTGTAGAAGGGCTTTCCAAAAACATCATAGTTGACATTGCCGTCCTCGATCGTGACAAGGTCAGGAAGGTTGAAGGTAAAGCCTTCATCTACAGGTTCAGGGATGTTGACAGTGAAGGAGTCTGTATATGCTTCACTGTCTTTGGTTATCTGCAGATAAAACTCCTGCGAGTAGGAGGATTCAAAACTATTAGCCTTGCAGTAAACTTTTTTAGTAATACTATCTATACTACATTCTATAATCTCATCTTCATCCTTGCACATCTCACCAATACTTTTATAGGTAGCGCCGTCAGATGATATCTTATAGGCATAATCACCAGGATTGCTGACAAAAGCACCTGAGGAATCACGAAGGTAGTTATATACAGGCCCCTCAAAAACATCAGCATTAGGGTTGGCATCTTCCTTAATCTCAAGATTATCAAAAGGAAGGATGAATTCAAGGGGTTTTATATAAGGAGTGACCCTGACAGTGAAAGAGTCTGTATAGGTCTTCCCGTTCTCGTCAAGGCTTGTTATCTTTATATAAAAGTCGTACTCACCTGCAGTAAAATCGCCATTGACATCGCAGGAAACTAAGCCGGTGTCATAGTCTATCGCGCATATCAGGCTCTTAGCCGCATCATCTTCATCATATCTAGTAGCGCTCTGCCCGTACTCTTCTGCGTCAGCTTCAGTTGAGATGCCGCAGGTATACTTACCCTGGAAAACATCCTGCGCAATAGCATTGCCATCAGAGTCAGTGAAAGATTTCCAAAGAGGGTTGGCAAGAACATTGCCATTGCTGCTCCTTGCTTCAATATCAATAGGATTAGTGAAAAGCAGATTAAATACATAATCGCCAGCTGTAACAGCCTTAACAGTAAAGGTATCTACTTTAGAATCAGAAGGATCATGTGGGTTTGTAACCCTTATCTTAAATGTATGGGAATTAGAATTCGCAGGGTCAGAAAAATCACTGCTGACCTCGCAGCTTACTATCTTATTTTTCCCTATATTACAGGCAATTGTTCCAGTGCCAGATGACGGGGTATATACAGCACTCTTCTCACTATAACTTTCAGCTGAGATCTCATAGGTATAACCCTTAAACCTCCTGCCCTTGTCCAGGGCGCTGTTGCCTGCCGGGAGGTGCCAGAGAGGGACCTTAAAGATGTTAGTGTTGCTCTTGCTGGGGCCTATGTCAACAGAATCAAGGGTAAGCTCAAACTCGCTGATAGTCTCGGTTGTTGGTGTAGGCACCTCACCCTCGGATGCAGCAGATGTGGTAAGTCTATCACCTGGAGGAACGTCATCAGGGACCTCATCCAAAACCTCTTCACTTAATGCTGCTAAGTCCGCTTCTCCCAGGTCTGGATGCTCACTCTCAAGGGTAACGCCTACGCCTACGCTCTGGATTATGTCTGCGCAGTAGCCTGCAATGTCGCTGTCAAGGACGTAGCTTACTATCGTATCCTCGCTCAGCTCGCTAAAGTGCCACATGATCAATGGATCCGGGGATATCACCTTGAAATAATCATAATCATCGCCGCTAATCTCTTTTATATGCTCATATAAGTCACCCACATAGTCTTTCGGTATCCTTTCTATGAGCTTGAAGTGCTCTACGCTGCCTTCAGGCTGGATAAGTATCTCTACCACGGTTGTTCCAGGGTCTCGTCCGCAGTTGCATCTTCTTGCGATCCTTACAGTCTGGTTCGTCTCTACAAACCTGTCTAACTCTTCCTCGATAGTGCCATTAGGACAGCCTTCATAATCAGGGGATGCCTTGCATTCTTCCAGGATCTTTTCTGCAATATCCTTAGTAATGTTGACAACCTCAAAGGTGCAGTCATACTGGCATTCCTTATTTACCAATGCTGCTGAAGAGCCGGTCCCTCCAAGATACAGCCCGAGGTCTTTCCTTGAGGTTTCAGAACAGAGGAAGTAGGGCTTTTCCAGCTCAATATTGCCTGCATAGAAAGAGCTTACAACCTTGTCGTCCTTGACCAAAAAGGCGTTCTGCCTAGTGCTGTCTTCTATGGCATCCCTGATAAGGGGGTAATCAGACAATGACCTAAAAAGCCTGTCATTATCCTTCTTAAGGTCGACAAAGTAGACCTTGTCGATGTTGCAGGGGATCTTAAAGCTTTTTTCAGAAACGCTTCCTATGTCGCTGTAAACGCTCTCGACAGATTTTTTGAGGCCGTCCTCCAACAATACCATGCCGCTCCTGCAGGAGGCGCTGTTGACGCGGTTAAGGGCATTGATGCCGAACAGCACTATCATCACAGTTATGACTCCTATAAGGATATATTTGAAGAAACTGCCATATATCTGCCCTCTTTTTTTCATTATTACCGAATTATTATGATTATTCTTTATATATTTTTTCTTTTATTCCAGCTTCATCCATAAAATGAAGGTTGCCATCAAATCAGGCTGGCAGGAATCCACTTCATTAATTAAGGAAATGAATATCAGTCTGATTTCCTAAAAATTGACATCCAATAATATAAATTTTTTTGAATT
>JAHWHQ010000081.1 GCA_019323195.1 Candidatus Woesearchaeota archaeon
AATTCAAAAAAATTTATATTATTGGATGTCAATTTTTAGGAAATCAGACTGATATTCATTTCCTTAATTAATGAAGTGGATTCCTGCCAGCCTGATTTGATGGCAACCTTCATTTTATGGATGAAGCCAGGTTTAACGAAAAATTTATATAAACAGAAGCAGGATTGCTTATTATGGTTTTGAGATGGAGAAAAGCCAGGGAGTGAGAACATGCCAAAGTCTATCATTGTAAGGTCAAACATAAAATCTTATGCAAAGGTCAATGAGAGGCCCCTGAACACCTCGGCAGACTTCTATGAGAAGCTTAATGAGAAGGTTATCTCGATAATAAAAGAGGCGTGCAAAAGGGCAAAGGAAAACAACAGGAATACGGTCATGGGAAAGGATATCTAGGCGCTGAGCTTCAGCTTTAAGCCCCTTATCCTGCCCTTGACCCTGCTGACATCAACGCCTTTTTTCCTGAGCCGGTCATATAGGGCCTCCAGGCTCTTTAGCTTATTCTTCAGGGCTGCAATATCCTTTTTCTGCTTTGCCTTGGACCTTATCTTATCCTCCAGCTTATTTATCATCCTTTCCCTTTTTTCCTTTATCTCAATATAAGAATCCAGCCTTTTCCTGAGGTCTTTTATTGAATCAGATATCCTGCTTATGCTTTCCTTATTATACTCAACATTGTTAGATACCTGGGAGAGCTTCTTGTTGAGCTCCTTCAGGTCCTTTTCCATGTCTTTTTCTTTAAGGGAGAATTCCTTTGCCCTGTTAGCCAGCTTATACATGCTGCTTCTTGATCTCTGCATGTCGCTGTTTTTCCTGGATATGATGCATATATGCCTGATGAAACTTTTCAGTCTTTTGGGATTTATACCAGAACTCTCTGCCATTTTTTGGGGTCTACTTTTTCTTGAACATGCCGAAAAGCCCTTTCTTACTGTGCTCTTCCTCTAAGGGCGGGAATGGAAAATCAGGAGGAGCTAACGGAGGAGGCATCCCAGGCGGGGGCATTTTTGGAGGAGGGGGCATAGGACCTCTGGGCGGCATGCCTGGAGGGGGCATAGGCCTTTTTGTGACTATCCGCGGAGAGCCATGGAATGGGGGCTGTGTAGGCCTTGGAGGCTCTAACGGGGGAAAATCAGGCTTGTCCAGGGGAGGGAAATCATCATCATTTAAAGGAGGAGGAAAACCATGGTCTGCTGGCCTGGGTGGGGCTTTGCTTTTTTCTTTGCCGGGGTATCTCTTCGGCTTCTCTTCCTTCAGCTCCTGCACCATATCTGCTATGGCGACAAGGCCTTCAGCGATCGTCTTGTTCTGGCTTTCCAGGTTTTCTATCTTTTTAGTCAGAGGATCCAGCTTTATAGTGAGGGCATGCTCCTCTTTTTCTTCTATTTTCATCTCCTCTGCAGCAGAGCTGAACAGCTGCAGCATGTTATTCATGGATTTTGTAAGGGAGGACATGGAACTAAGCAGCTCTTTAGAAGAAGGGCCTCCTTTTTTCTGCTCTAATTCTGCTAGCCGTTTTTCCAGATTAATGATTTCCTTATAGGGCATTATTTCATAAGTGCCTTCTTCAGCCATAACTATCAACCTCTTTTTTAGTAAATTAACTATTAATTATTCTATTCCCCTATATAGAAGTATATAAAATTTGTGTTTTTTGAGCCTTATTGAATATCCTATATGCCTTAAGGCTGTTTTTCTGCAAGCTCTTTGGCTTATGCGCCTACCATGGCGTCACTCAGGCCTTTCCTGTCCTTGATGGATTTTATGACCTTCTGCTGCAGCTCTCCGGGGACCCTCTCGAACATCTGGTCTATGAGCGAGCTGTTCCCTCTTCCGCCGGTGGCAGACCTAAGGTCAGAACTCCAGCCAAGCAGCTCTGCAACAGGCATCTTGGCCTTGGCTATGACAAGGGAGCCTTCCTGCTGCATGTCAAGAAGCTGTCCGCGCTTGTTGCTTATAAGCTTTGAAAGCTCTCCCATGAACTCGTTAGGTGCCTCGATGTGAAGGACCTGGTAAGGCTCGAACATTATAGGGCCTGCCTGCATCATAGAGCCTCTTATGGACTCCCTTAGCGCAGGATAGACCTGGGCAGGTCCCCTGTGTATTGCATCCTCGTGCAGCTTGGCATCCGTGAATACGACCTTGACACCTATACAAGGGTCTTTGGCCAGAGGCCCTGAATTCATGACATCCTCGAACATGTCAAGGACCATCTCCATGACCTCTCCGATATGGACAAGGCCACGGGTCTGCTCAACAAGAAGGTTGCCCTTGTATATGTCCTTGACCTTTATGGCTACCTTTGAGTCCATGCCGCATTCGACGAACTTGTCCCTTATCGCAAGGTCCTTTTTCTTAAGCCTCATCTCTGGTATCTCTCCTTTTTTGATGGCCTCTGCAATGGCGGGCTCTAGAGGCTCAACATAGAAGTAGAACTTATTGTGCTTGTTAGGGGTCTTGCCCTCTACTTCAGGGCCCTTCTTGCTTATGGTTTCCCTGTAGACCACTATAGGGTTGGATGTCTTGACCTGGAGGCCCTTCTCATCCTTGATCCTGTTTTCGATTACCTCAAGATGGAGCTCTCCCATTCCGTGCATGAGGTTCTCTCCTGTCTCCTCATTGATCTCAATCTGGATTGTGGGGTCTTCTTTTGCGACTACCCTCAGTATCTCAATCAGCTTTGGAAGGTCTGCAGGCTTTGTTGCCTCTATGGCTTTTGTGATGACCGGCTCGAAGATATGGCTGATCTTTTCAAAAGGCTCTGCCTCTTCTGAGCTTACTGTCTCCCCTACGAACAGCTTCAGCCCTGCTACCCCTATGATATTCCCTGCAGGAACGTCCTCTACTATCTCTCTTTTTGCTCCGTTGTATATGAAGACCTGCTGCACCCTGCCTTTGGTCTTGCCCATGCTCAGGTAAACCTCTCTCCCCTTTTCCATGGTCCCTGAAAATAATCTTCCTGCGGCGATCTCTCCTGCCTGCGGGTCGATGACTATCTTTGTCACTACAAAGAACAGTGGTCCATTAGAGTTGCAGCCCATCAATGATTTTCCGTCTTCTGACTCAAGCTCGCCGTGCCAGATCTTCGGGATCCTGTATTCCTGCGCCTGCAACGGGTTGGGGTGGTGCCTGATGACTATGTCAAGGACAACCTCGTGCAGCGGGGCTTTTTCAGCCAGTGCCTTTATGTTCTCCTTTAATTTGTTCTCATCCGGCTCGCTGTAGGCCTCTATGATGTCCTTGAACGTAATCCCTTTCTTCTGCATGTAAGGCAGGGATAATCCCCAGTTATGGAATGCTGAGCCAAATGCCACGGTTCCGTCCTGGACGCTGACCTGCCATTTTTCACCGTATTCCTTCTCTGCGATCTCTTTTATCAGCTTGTTGACGCTGTTGATTATCTCTATGAACTTTTTCTGCATATCTTCAGGAGTCAGCTTGACCTCCTTAATCAGCCTGTCAACCTTGTTGATATAAAGGATTGGCTTTACCCTTTCCTTCAGGGCCTGCCTGAGGACAGTCTCGGTCTGGGGCATGATGCCCTCTACAGCGCAGCAAAGGACGATCGCGCCGTCTACAGCCCTCATAGCCCTTGTTACATCACCGCCAAAATCAACGTGGCCCGGGGTGTCCAGGAGGTTGATAAGGTACTCCTTCCCTCCGAGGGAATGCACCATGGAGACGGCTGCCGTGTCTATCGTGATGCCTCTCTGCTGCTCATCCTCATGGAAGTCGAGCTTTAGGGCAGAGCCTGCATCCTCTTTTGACATCATACCTGCTCCTGCCAATAAATTATCTGAGAATGTTGTTTTTCCGTGATCTATATGAGCACATGTAGCGATATTCCTAATCTGCTTAGGATCCTTCATGATCCTGAAAACCCTGTCAACCATCTTTTCAGACATTCTATCTTACCTCCATTCTTTCTGGCCTTTTTTGCCAGCAGTTTTTTCATGACCCTTAACAAGGCATGGCCGGGCATTAAGGCTTTTATGCCTCCCTGCCCTTTTCCTTCCATAACAGCTTATTTATAGAAACCTTCCTTATCTCAGTAGGATAAATCGTGTATACCAGCTCATCAGGCCGGAACCAGAGCTTTATCTCCCTCTCTGCCTCTTTTGCATTCTCTGAAGCATGGACTACATTCTCAAAAACGCCTTCGGTCGTTATCCTCCCGTATTTTCCCCTTATGCTTATCGGGTCGGCCTTCTCTGGGTTTGTAGAGCCCACAATCCTCCTTACCTCTTTTATGGCGTTCTCGCCATGATATACAAAGGCCAAGACCCTCTTGGTATGGAACTCGCCCATTATGTATTTTATAAGCTCGTCAAAGAATTTCTCTTCCTTAAGATGGCAATAATGCTCTTCTGCAAGCTCCCTTGTGACCTGCACTATCTTGGCGCCTACTATCTTAAGCTCGCTCTCTGACATCTTTGATATGATGTCTCCTGTCAGGGATTTCACCAGGCCGTCAGGCTTTATCAGAACCAGGGATTGTTCAACTGCCATTTTATTTCTTCTTATTGTATCTGCCGCTCCATCTTACATTGTAGGGCTTTCTCTTCAGCTTTAACATGTTCTTTTCGCATTTGTTGCTGCAGAAGTATAGTATCTTGCCGTCTGCCTTAACATACATCTTTCCTGTTCCCTGCTTAATCTCATCACCGCAAAATGTGCATTTTACCATTTTATCT
>JAHWHQ010000082.1 GCA_019323195.1 Candidatus Woesearchaeota archaeon
AACACCATCGCCATGCCGTGCTCGTCTGCAGCCTTTATCACCTCTTCATCGTTCCTGCTTCCGCCTGGATGGATCACTGCTTTTATCCCGGCTTCAGAGGCAGCATCGACAGCATCCCTGAACGGGAAGAACGCGTCTGACGACATAACACCGCCTTCTGCCCTTCCGTCTGATTTTCTTTTGGCGATTATAGAGGCGTCAACCCTTGACATCTGGCCGACGCCCATGCCGTAGGCGGTCTTATCCTTTGCAAAGACCACAGAATTGGACTTCGTATGCTTGTTGACCTTCCATGCAAACTTAAGGTCCTCCAGTTCCTCTTTTGTGGGTTTTCTTTTCGTGACAGTCTTCAGCTTTACCTTGTCAATATCAGGCCATTCCCTTGTCTGCACCAGCAAGGCGTCTGTTATCTTCTTAAGGGTGATGCCCTCGTTGGATCTTTTCATCGGCCCTGTCTCAAGGACCCTTATGTTCTTCTTGTTCGCTTTTATGAATTCAAGGGCGTCATCATCAAAACAAGGCGCTATCAGGACCTCTATGTACTTTCCTTTTGTAAGCCCTGCAGCCTTTAACGTGCACTGCCTGTTCATCGCGATGACACAGCCGAAGGCAGACATCGGATCTACATCATAAGCATCCCTGAATGCCTCTTCAATTGTTTTTCTTGATGCAACGCCGCACGGGTTGCAGTGCTTTATAACGGCAACTGTCGGCTCATCAAAATCCTTCACTATCTCAAGCGCAGCATTCCCGTCAAGATAGTTGTTGAATGACAGCTCTTTCCCTTCCATAAGCACCTTGCCGCTTACCATTGATGTCTCTTTCAGGAAAGGCTCCTTGTAGAGCGCCCCTTTCTGGTGGGGGTTTTCACCGTACCTTAAGTCGCTGACCTTGTCAAACGTCAGGGATAATGAGTCAGGGAATGCATCCTTCTGCAGCCTCTTGTTAAGGTAATTCGAGATTATAGTGTCATACCTTGCAGTATGCTGGAACGCCTTTAGTGCAAGCCTTTCCCTTGTCTGCCTGCTGACGCTCTTCTTTTCCTTTAATTCACTTATTATTGTATCATAATCAGAAGGGTCAACCACCACAGAGACAGACTCAAAATTTTTTGCAGCAGAGCGAACCATAGAAGGCCCGCCGATGTCAATATTTTCTATGACATCCCCGAACTTAACATCCTCTTTCCTGACAGTATCCTCAAACGGGTAAAGGTTGACAACGACCATGCCTATAAGCTCAATCCCGTGCTTTTTTGCCTGCTCCAGATGCTCTTTTTTTGAGCGCAGCGCAAGTATCCCGCCATGCACCTTAGGATGAAGCGTCTTGACCCTTCCCTCCATCATCTCAGGAAAGCCTGTATAATCAGAGACATCAGTTGCCTTTATCCCTGCCTGCTTAAGCTTTTTTGCTGTCCCGCCTGTTGATAATATCTCAATGCCGAGCTTTGAAAGCTCTTTTGCAAATTCCTCTATCCCGTTTTTGTCTGAAACCGATATCAAGGCTTTTTTTATCATCTTATATGTACGATTCTACCCTCTATCTTTAGTTTTTTATCCCTGAAAAGCTCAATTCCTTTTATTATAGTCTCCTGCTCTGCCTTCTGGACCTTTTCCTTTAGGCTTTCAGGGGTTTCACCCTCATCAATATTAACTGCTTTCTGCAGTATCACAGGTCCTGTGTCTGCGCCTTCATCGATGAAGATAAGAGAACATCCTGTAACCTTGCAGCCATATTCCAGGACAGACTCATGGACACCTTTATCCATTCCACCGGCAAACATAGGAAGAAGGCTTGGGTGTATGTTCATAACCCTGTTAAGCCATTTCTTGACAAACCATGAGGACATAAGCTTCATATAGCCTATTAAAAGGATTAGTTCAACACCATTCTCTTTCAGCAGCCTGTCAACCTCCTTGTCATACTGCTCCCTTTCCTTTCCTTTTGGGTCCAGGAAGACAGCCTGGATGTTATGCCTCTTGGCCCTTTCCAGTATATAGGCGTCTTTTTTGTTGCTAAGGACAAAAGAGATCTCAGCACCCTTAAGCTTCCCTGACCCTATAGCATCGATTACCGGCTGCAGGTCAGTTCCCCTTGTAGAGCCTAATACCGCTATCTTGAGTATTTAAATCACCAAATACCAAGAAAATGTGCTAGTTTATAAAACTTACTCTGTTATTATCTTTAAAAAATCTGAAGGATTTATTATTCTGATATACTCCACTTTTTTAAGGGAAATCAGGTCATCATCGCTGGCAATGATATAATCAGCCTTTCCGTCTATTGCTAATTCAATAAATTTATTGTCTTTTTTGTCTCTGCAAATTTCCTTGTGGGTAACCGGGGTTATGATCTCTGCTATCTCAAGCAATGAGCATATCAGTTCTTTCTTCATGTTTTTATCTATAAAATCAAACTTTTCTCTCAGAAGAACGCCTTCCAGCTCATTTAGGCAATCATAGCTGACCAATAAGATAATTTCCTTATTTAAGCACTTATCCAGGATCTGCCTTGGCTTGCTTTCTTTCCAGCCTATAGCAGAAACCAATGTAGAGGTATCTAAGACTACCCTTGCAGTCATTTTGCCTTTCTTAAGGCCTTTATCTCTTTTTTGATATCCTCTTTGGTTATGCCCTCCTCACTAAACTTGTCCGAGAATTTGTCTAAAAGCCTGATTATCCTGTCTCTTGCCTCTTTTTCTTTCACCTTTTTCACCAGGATGTTATCCCTGTCGCTGACCAATATCAGCTTATCGTTCTGGGATAATCCTATCTCTTCTCTCATCCTGCTTGGTATTACTATCTGCCCTTTGCTTGATACGGTTGCAACCTCTATCATCGACAACACCTCTTGTAAGTTATACCTTACGTAAGGCTGAACTTACTTATAAATCTTTCGTTTTTCTTAAGGCCTAAATTATTTTTTAGACACGCTCCTCTTGGACCAGTTGTTTGAGCTAGATATCAATTAGCTAAAAAAATATTGAAGATTGTTTCTCCAGTTCAGAGACAAGGTATTTCACCATAAGAAGATAGTTTCCTTTCTGGCCCTTGATCAGGGCATTGTAATACCTTTTCCTGTTCTTGTTTTGGATGATGATGATTGGATAGCCTTTTCTGGATAAGGTATGGTTCATCAAAAGCCTTCCTACGCGTCCATTGCCGTCAAAAAAGGGATGGATCCTTTCGAATATACAATGGAATTGCGATACTAATTCAATCGGATGAAGAAGCTTTTTATTTTTGTTATACCATATAAGCAGGTTTTCAATCTCGCCGGGAATTAATTTATGGTTAAGGCCTATCATATTGCCAACACTCACCCCTGCATCCCTAAAAGTGCCGGCATCTTCAGTGACGTCTTGTTTAAGGATCCTATGGAGTGACAGGATAAGATTTTCGTCTATGTCCCTATTATACCTTTTTAAAAAATAATAGGCTTTCTTGTGGTTTTCCACCTCTTTTATGTCCCTTACTGTTTTGTTGCCCGGCACTATGCCCTGATTTAATAACAGATTAGTGTCTTTAAGCGTTAACGCAGAGCCTTCAATCCTGCTGGTATTATAAGTGAATTGTGTCACGATATATTCTTCAAGCTTGATACGTTCGTCTTGCGAGCCTTTGCTGAGCTTTTTTTTGTAGGCACGTTTTATTCTGGACAATACCTCTTCTTTTAATATCAGAAATGTCCTTGTACTGGAATATCCCTCCTCAAAAAGCCTGATTTCCTTCCTGCTGGGAGGATTTAGGCCTATGTACCTCTCAATATTCCTCCCATCCCTCACAGATTTGACCAGATAAAAGTATTCTTTTCCATTTATTGCCTTCTTCCTTACAAATGCCATTTAGTCATCACATTTCTCTTTTTTTTAACAATTTTATATAATTAGTCATCACATCTATATAAAGCTGTCTTTTTTGTTCCAGGCTTATATTCCTCAATATTTTTAAATAGGATATAATTTCTTTGCTGATATGGAGATATATGGGATGCCCAAGGTTGATTCACCAGAACTTGAAGATTTAGGGTTATATATGATAACTCCCCCTATCTGGAATTATCTCTGTGCTATTATTAAAGACCCTCAAAATAAAGAACAATATTTTTTAAGAAAACTGAAGATTGAACCAAAATCAGAATCTATCAGATTATCTTCTGATGCTGGCATTCTGTTAACAGATGATGACTTTCATGTTTTATAAACAAACCTTTATCCTAACTTTTTTCCTAAGGAAGAATTGGACCATGCTATAATATATGCTCAAGCGACAGAGAAGTTTCTTGCTGGAATGTCAGATTCTCAGCATAGGCCTGGTTCTATAGGCATAGCTGAATACAAAGGTGAAAAACCATATTCTCTGGATGATATAATTGGTCTTGTTGCTTCTAAATATTTTATGTACCTTCTCTTTCAATAGGACATTCACAAATTCCAAAAAGAATAAATATAACCTGCAATTATTCCTTTATGGAGGATGCAAAATGCCGTATGAACTGGCCGAGATAAAGGAGATCAGGAAAAAGGTAGGGCTTACCCAGGGGCAGCTTGCACAGAGGGCAGGCGTCTCGCAGAGCCTTATCGCCAAGATAGAGGCAGGAAGATTAGACCCTACTTACTCCAAGACACAAAAGATATTCACTGCATTAGACTCTTTAGGCAAGAAAAAGGAGCTTAAGGCAGGCCAGATCATGAACAGGCAAATCCTTTCTGTAAGGCCGGATGAAGGCATAAGGTCTGCGATAAAGAAGATGAAGAAGGCGAACATATCCCAGATGCCTGTCATAGAGGAGCATAAGTCCATAGGTATCGTATCAGAATCCATCATCTTAGAGTCTTTGTTAAATAATAAGGGTGATAAGATAAAGGACATCATGGAGGACAGCGCCCCTGTCGTAAGCAAAAATACCTCTGTAAGCGTAATCTCCAACCTTCTCAGGTTCTATCCCATGGTTTTAGTTAGCGAGGATGGTGAGCTGAAAGGGGTTATTACCAAGTCTGACCTGCTTGGGAATATTTATAGGTAAGAATTCTTAGGCTGTGTTGAAAATCTCGCTCCGCTTCGGGTTAGCAGCTTCAAAATCCTTAATGTTCTCATTAATAGCTGACATCCCCCGACGGGGGCAACCCCCTTGTCATCTTAAAGAACTCTTTAATAGGATTTTGACCTTAGGCTGCTAACCTGCATTTTCAACACAGCCTATTTTTTCATAATCTTTATATAATACTGACACCGCACCACTTAACTATGGCGGATAAAGTCATATTTTTCCCTTTAGACGTAACATACAGGGTAGAGAACAACAAGGCAGTAATCTACCTGTTCGGCAGGACAGCAGACAACAAGAGGATATGCGTCATCGATGAGAATTTCTCGCCTTATTTTTATGTAATACCTAAGAAAGGCAGGAATGTCGATGAAAAGCTTGCCAAGATAAAGGTCGAGAAGAATGATGAGGTCTTAGAGGTCCTAAGGACAGAGAAGGTAAAAAGGCATTTCCTGGGCAAAGATGTTGATGCTTTGAAGGCTTTTGTGAAGCTTCCCAGGGATGTCCCTGTAATCAGGGAGGTGGTAAAGGACTGGGACATGCTCGAGGCAGTGACAGAATACGACATAAAGTTCAGGAAGAGGTACCTCATCGACAAGGAGATAACCCTTCTTGCGTCAGTAGAGGCAGAAGGCGAGCTTGTAAAGCACCGCTCAAGGGTTCCTGTCCTGAAGGCTGCAAGGATTGAGCAGAAAGGCGAATCCTCTTTGGAAGATCCTAAGGTATTGGCTTTTGATATCGAGACATACAGTTCAAACGGTAAAAACATAGAGCCTGAAAAAAACCCCATCCTTATGGTCTCATTTTACGGTGCAAGGTATAAGAAGGTAGTGACCTGGAAAAGGTTCAAGGCAAAATCAGGCTATATAGAGTTTGTAAAGAGCGAGGCAGAGCTCATAGAAAGGTTTAAGGGAATTGTCAATGAATACCAGCCTGACATCCTTACAGGGTATTTCTCTGACGAGTTTGACCTTCCCTACATAAAGGCAAGGGCCGATAAATACAGGATAAAGCTTGATATCGGCCTGGACTTCTCTGAACTAAAGGTGAAAAAAGCAGGCAGCTCTGTCACAAGCAACATCACCGGCATCAATCATCTTGACATATTCAAGTTCATAAAGAAGATAAAAAGATCTTCCATGGACACATCCAGCCTAAGCTTAGACGCCGTCTCATCTGAACTGCTGGATGAAAAGAAGATAGAGGTTGACCTGGAAAGGCTGTCAGAGGTATGGGACAGGAAGCCCGGGGAGCTTGAGAGATACTGCGAGTACAACCTCCATGACTCTTTCCTGGCATTTAAGCTTGCTGAAAAGATGATGCCCAACATAATAGAGCTTGTAAGGATAGTAGGGATGGGCATTCCGGATCTTGCACGGATGGGCTTCTCGCAGCTGGTTGAATCTTACATACTGAAGCAGGCTCCGGGATTTAAGCAGATAGCCCCTGAGCTGCCGCACCATGATGTGCTCAGGAAAAGGCAGTTCCAGACCTATAAAGGAGGGTTTGTGTACGAGCCCAAGCCAGGGCTTTACAAGGACATAGCTGTTTTTGACTACAGGAGCCTTTACCCTACCATAATAAGCTCCCATAACATCGATCCCGGGGCACTGAACTGCTCCTGCTGCGAAGGGAAGAAGACAGCTCCTGTCGAAGGTAAGAAAAAATACTGGTTCTGCACAAAGAAGAAAGGATTCCTTCCGGGGCTTATTGAGGACCTTATAACAAGAAGGATGAGGATAAAGGAGATAATAAAGAAAAAGGGCTCGCCATTGATGGAGGCGCGCTCAGAGTCATTGAAGCTGCTCGCCAATTCGTTCTACGGCTACCTGGGTTTCCCTATGTCAAGATGGTACAGCATAGAATGCGCAAGGTCAACAGCAGCTTACGGAAGGTTCTATATCCATAAGGTCATAGACGAGGCTGAGAAGAACGGCTTTAAGGTCATATACTCTGATACTGACTCAGTCTTCATAACATTAGGCGGGAAAACAAAAAAAGAGGCGTTTAAATTCCAGGACAGGATCAATGCTGAGCTGCCTGGCCTGATGGAGCTGGAGTACGAGGGCTTTTACCCTGCAGGCATCTTTGTCTCTGCCAAGGTCGGCAGGTTCGGGGCAAAGAAAAAATACGCTTTGGTCTCCAAGGACGGGAAGCTTAAGATAAGGGGCTTTGAGGCTGTAAGGAGGAACTGGAGCCCTATCGCAAAGGATGTCCAGGAGAAGGTCCTTAACATCATCCTTAAGGAGGAGGATAAGGAAAAGGCGCTCAGGTATGTCAGGTCTACCATGAAGGAACTGAAGGAGAACAAGGTTCCGCTGGATGATGTCATAATCCATACCAGGCTCCAGAAGGACATTGACAGTTACGATGCCATAGGCCCGCATGTTGCCATCGCCTCAAAGATGAGGAAGAAAGGCATTAACGTTGAGCGCGGCTCTACGATAAGGTTTATAATAACCAAGAGGGGGAAGAAGATAAGGGACAAGGCAAAGCTGCCTGATGAGGTAGGGCAGAAGGATTATGACCCTGAGTATTACATAAACAACCAGGTCATACCTGCTGTTGAGAAGATATTTGAGGTCATAGGCTACACTAAGGAGGACCTGCTGGAGAACAGGGAGCAGAATAAGCTGCATAAGTTCTTTTGAGCAGAAAGTTATTTTTTCTTATAAGATGAAAGCAATAAACAGAAGGGCGATATTGAGGAGAAGGAACAGGTTGGGTAAGGAAGAGATCATTAAGAGGTCAGGAATAATTCAAGATAGGCTATTCAGCTCTTCTGAATACAAAAAAGCAAAGACCATAATGTTCTATGTCTCTTTCGGCTCTGAGGTTGATACGAGCGGGATGATAAAAGAATCATTAAAAGACAAGACAGTATGCGTGCCGGTGGTTAAAGGCAATAAGATAATTCCCTCAGTAATAAAAAGCATCAATGAACTGGATAAGAAGAACAAGTATGGCATACCAGAGCCTTCAGAGATAAAAGAGATAGATAAGAACAAGATAGATATCGCAATAATACCAGGTGTTGCCTTTGACAAGGCCAACAGCAGGATAGGCTACGGCAAGGGCTATTATGACGGTTTCCTTAAAGGCTTTAAGGGAAAAACTGTCGGGCTGGCGTTTAAGCTGCAGGTCCTTGAGATAATACCGAAGGACGAATGGGATGTTAAGCTGGATAAGGTCATCTGTGAAGAATAAAATTGTAATGGCGGGGAGTATGGTTTCCCCATAATCTTTTAAAAGATAACAAATGATTCATAATTCTATAGATACTATAAAGGTCAATAATAAAAGATGGAAATCGAATTTAATGAAGAAAATATTGGAGGGCAAAAACAAAACTTAAGACTTTTCTATTTTCACCCACGGACCAAAAGAGTAGTAAATTTCATTATCCTCCACCTGAGTAGGGGAATCGCCAACAAAAGGAGTCTGTTCAGATTTACCTATTGGTACATAGTCCCCTTGTTCTGTCACAGGGACATAACCCAGTAAATTTAACTTTCGATTCATAAATCCGATAACTTCTTTCTTCCCCTCTGTATCTGTAAGTTCACCAAGTTGAATACCTTGAGGCTGTATATTCTTTAGGTATTTTAGGGCTTCCTCTAATTGACCTTGGTTAAATACATCTTTAAATGGGATATTCAATTCTTGATTTATAATTTTATAACTCATTTTTATGCATCTGATTATAACTGGAGAGCACCCCATTTATTTATAAACCTTTTTGTTCAGCTGCCTCAACCATTTTATTTTCACATCATCTGAAAAAATTTATCATTTTCAAAAAACTGATTATAATCAATCAAAATAAGAACAAACTGCCTAACTTAATTCTTCCAGGATATCCCCTTTCGCCGAGTATGTGCCAGGGAATGCATCGCTAGCAAAAATCAAAAAAATTTACATTATTTTATGTAAATTTTTAGGAAATCAGACTGAAATTCATTTCCTTAATTAATGAAGTAGATTCCTGCCAGCCTGATTTGATGGCAACCTTCATTTTATGGATGAGGCCAGCACCATCGGTCGCATTGAAAACTCCGCTAACGCTACGTCCACTGGCTTCAAAATTCTTTATATTTTTTTGAAAAGTGCTGCGTCCCCGTAAGGGACACCCCCCGCAACGCACTTAATCTTTTCTTTTAAGGAATTTTGACCTTAGGCCAGTGGAACTTTTCAATGCGACCGCACCATCAAAACCTTTATAAATAATCTTTTATTTCTGGTTATAACATGAACGACGAAGATAAGATAAAAAAGATAAGAAGGCATATCGACAGGATCGACACTGTTATAATAACAGCGTTAGCCGAAAGGATGAGCCTTATACCTGAGGTTGCAGAGTACAAGAAGAAGCACAACGTCCCTATCTTCGACGAGAAAAGGGAAGTTGAGATAATGAAGAAGCTGAAGAAGGTAGCAGCAGAGCAGGGCCTTGATGAGGGCTTTGTCGAGGAGATCTTCCTAAGCTGCTTCAACGAGGCTAAGAGGATACAGAACGACATCATAAGCAGGTCTCAGGTTTGAATAAACACCTTATCAGTCCTGACAGCGATTCCTCTATTCTTTTCCATCATTCTTTCTGATTTGAGCATCGCTGTTCCTAAAGCAATCAGCTCATTCTTAAGTGTCATCACTGCAGCAATATCATTCTCTTTGATCCCTGATTCAAGCCTGCTGATTCCGCATACCGCCAGATCCCTTCCATGGCTTAATGTTTCAATTGCGCTATCTAAAACCCAGACCTTAGGCAGGTGCCTTACCGCATTCTCTGTGGGCTGTATAAGCCTCCTGAGGAACTTAGGGTTATTCTCGTTCCTGTAGTAATGGAATGCGTCTGTAAGGTCCTGTAATGTGCATGATGTTGACTCGTCAAATGAAGCAGCTTTTGTCCTTCTTAATTCCGCCATATGCGCTCCGCATCCTAATCTTAATCCAAGGTCATGGATATATTTCCTTATATAGGTCCCTGCCTGGCATCCTATCCTGAACAGGACATCCTGCCCTTCTATCTCAAGGATATCTGTGTAATAGACGTTCCTGCTCCTTTCAACCCTTTTGACTGCGCTTTTGACAGGCGGCTTCTGCCTTATCCTGCCTGTAAAGTCCTTAAAGGCCTTCCTTATCTTTTCCTCTTCTATCGGCTTATGAAGGTGCATCAGGGCCATGTATTCCTTTCCGGCAGGAAGAAGTGCCTGGGCTATTCTTGTTGCCCTTCCCAGCGCTACTGCCAGGACCCCTGTAACATGCGGGTCTAATGTGCCGCTATGCCCTGCCTTGCTTATCCCCAGGATCCTTTTTACATAATCGCTTGCCTGGTGCGAGGTAGGGCCTCTTGGCTTGTCGATATTGACAATCCCGTAGTTTATGACCTGCTCAACAGGCCTGTCTTCAGGAGCAGTGCCAAACTCACCGGTTGATTCTTTTTTTAGAAGTATGTCTCTTTTGACTTCCTCAAAAGGAAGTTTATTGCTATTAGCCATATCATCCGATAAATCATGCTTTTTTAATAACTTTTCCGTTTGCATATAGAATTCAGAAAATAACTATTATTTATCATCACTTCTGCATCGGAGCGCTGGGATGCTGCTCAACCCTTTTCTGCATTGGAGGCTGTTTTGGCGCGTGCGTCTTCGGCTGCTTCTTTAGCTCATTGATCTCCTCTTTCTCGATCTCTTTTGCCTTCTCTTCCTTGATATGCTTTCTCTCTGCATCCTCTCCGCCAAGAGCATCCCTTACCTTTATCTCATCCTCTTTCTCTGCCTTCTCTTTCCTGGCTTTCTTCTTAGGCTCTTCCTTGGGCTTTTCCTCAGGAGCTCCCTCCAGCTCAGCCTTTACCAGGCCTTCCTCGTCCTTCTTGCAGATGACCTTTATGTGGTGAGGAGGGTTTTTCCCGCCATGCTTCCATAGTTCAAGATTGGCATACTTCCCTATCTTGACCTCTGTTGCCTTCATATGCCTGAAGATGAACTCCCTTGCAGCTGTTACAGCCCTGTTGGTCCTTTTCCATCTAGGGGCCCTCATATACTTCTTCCTGAGAGGGATATTATAGACCCTTTCCAGGACTATCTTGTTCTCCTTTTTCTTCTTCTTATCTTCCTTTTTGTCTGCCATTACTGTTACACCATAAGATTTTGTTATTAGTTGTTTCCCCCCTTTTTAGGGGTGTGCCGCTTACCATAGTTGTGCGGTCCACACATAAACTTGGGTTTGTGAATGTTAAGGGGAGGATAAATGATTTTGCAAAGCAAAATCATGCCTTACTCTTGGTCCTTCTCCAGCTTCTTTTGACGGCAGTATGCCTGCCTGGATGGACCCTTCTTCCCATCCCGTACTTCCTTGGCACGGTCCAGAAAGGCGCCCATCGGGTCTGCCTGTTCAGCTTGCTCAACCTTTTCTTCTTTGAAGGATGTTTGTATTTTGACATGGTAAAAAACCACTATTTTCTTGTGATCGTGATGTCCCTTTTCTTAGGAGACATTCTCTTTAATATGTCCCTTAGCTGCTCATCAGTTATCTTTTCCTTTATGTTTCCCTGCTGGATTGCCTGCCCGAGTATGACAAGCAGCTGAAGCGCCTTTTCCCTGTGTGCTGCCTTAAGGTTTCCGTACCTCTGCAGCGCCTCTTTCGATAAGAACTGCCTGAGCATGATTTCCAGCTGCTCGACCTGCGCCTGAAGTTGCTGCTGCTCCTGCATCTCCTCCTCCTGCTGTTTCTGGAGCTCTATCAGCCTTCTTTTTCTTATTTCCTCCAGCTCATCCATTTTTCTTGTCTTTCTTATCTTCACCAGGTTTAGGAGCAGATGGCTTATTATCAGCGCTTCCTGCCTTTTTTTCAGCATGCCTTAAGGAATCTTTTTTCTCAGCAGAATCCTGCTTTTCAGCTGGCTTAGCAGCATCTGCCTTCTTTTGCGCTTTCTGCCCTTCAGCAGGCCTTGGGCCTGCTATCTTAGTGGCAGTATTGTCCATCAGCTTGATCCCTTTTGGGGTTATTATCCTACCCTTATGAACGTTCTTTTTCTCTTTTTTTATCAGTTCAGCCTTTTCAAGCTGCTGCAGTATCTTTCTTATTATGTTTCCTGAGCCTTTCTTGAACCTTTCAGGCGCATAGCCCATGTTTTTCTTCCCGCCGTAAAGAACCCTCAGCTTAGATACCCCTATAGGGCCCTTCAGCCTTACCTTCCTCAATACAGAGGCAGCCCTGACATACCACCAGTCATCCCTTGCCGGGATCCTTTCCTTGTGCGCGCCTGTCTTGACAAAGTGCGCCCATGCAGGCTCTTTTACAGCCTCAAGCTTCTGCAGCTCTTTAGCCAGGGCTTCTATCAGCTCAGTTGCATCAACATCATATATTGTCATTTTTAATCATCCACCTTTTGCATCGTTCATGCCTTGCGGCATTAGAAAGGCTATAGTTAAATAACCTGGGTATAGGAATTCTAAGGCTATTTATAAAGGTTTTGAATCTTGCCTGGCTGTGTTGAAAATGTAGGTTAGCAGCCGAAGGTCAAAATCCTATTAAAGAAAACTTAAAGGTGACAAGGGGGTTGACCCCGTCGGGGAACGTCAGCCATTAATGTAAAAGATTAAGGATTTTGAAGCTGCTAACCCGAAGCGGAGCGAGATTTTCAACACAGCCGAATTTTGCCTGTCATCCTTATATTTAATAAAACAGAAAATTACAAAGAACCGATCATCTGCTTCAATGCTGCAGCGAAGAACTCGGACTTGACCCATACTGCAGAATCATAGCTCTTGTCTACCAATCCGTCGTTTGTCATGAACAGCAGCTCATTGTCAACTATAACTATCCTTCCCTTTGCGTCTGAATCCTTCAGATCAGCGACGCCCTGGACCTTTTTAACTGCCTTCTTGTCAAGAGGCGCTATTATCCTTATCTTTACCCCTTTCTTTTTCAGCCTTCTCAGGATATTATGCAGCAGGTTGGCCTTCCTTACAAAGCCCTCTTTTGTCGTAACTATAAGGACAGACTTCTGCGCCTTCTCCACCATCTTCTTAAGGTGATGGTTGATATTGTCCCTTCCGACAAGGGAGTTTGAAAGCTCGCTTCCGTCAACCTTCTCAATGCCTGTCTTGTGGAGAAGCTGCAGCTCCTTGAATATGTCTGTATCCTTTATGTCCTCTATCATCCTCAGGCTCAGTTCAGTATCCTCAGTGATGTCCTTCTTGACCCTTTCGACTATCTCGCCCGGCTGTATGGCTATGTACTTGATAGGCTTGCCTATCTTCATTATTATGAACCCTTTCTTCTCCAGGCTCTCAAGAACGTCATAGCACCTGCTTCTTGGCACGCTGCTAAGGTCAGCCAACTCCCCTGCTGTCGCGATCCCCTTCGAAAGCAAAACTGTCCATATCTTTGCCTCATAGATGTTAAGCCTGAAATCAGCTTTAAGCTCGTTAAGCAATTCCTCTTTGGCAACCATTCTAAAAACAAGAATTTTTTATTCCTATTTAAACCTTTCGTTTGTGTTTTTACTTTGAAGTAAATAAAATAATAAAGAGATGATTGTCTTTTCGACGATTAATGGCAGATCACCCAAACCTTTTCTTGACTATAAGCTCCCCGATCTGCACTGCGTTCAGAGCAGCGCCTTTCAGTATCTGGTCTCCGCAGACAAAGAACTCCAAGCCTTTGTCGCCGAAGATAAGGCTGTTCCTTATCCTTCCCACCTCTACATCGTACTTATTGGTGGCTGTCAAGGGCATCGGGTAGATGTTGTTCCTGATGTCATCCCTTACCTCGATCCCTTTTGTCTCGCTGAATATCTTCCTTATCTCCTCCGGCTTTACCGGCTTTTTAGTCTCTGCAACGATGCTCTCTGAATGCACCCTCATCGTGGGTATCCTTACGCAGGTGCACGAGATAGGGATCTTTTCATCATTAAAGATCTTGTGCGTCTCCCACACGACCTTCATCTCCTCCCTTGTGTAGTCATTTTCCTGGAAGGTGTCGATATGCGGTATTACATTGAACGGTATCGGATAGGCAAATATCCTGTTTCCCGGCTTTTCATTTTTAAGTGCCTTTCTTGTCTCTTCTTCCAATTCCTCCATGCCGCCGTTGCCTGCACCGCTTGTTGACTGGTAGGTTGAGATCATGACCTTTTTAAGGCCGTATTTCTGGTATATCTTCCATAACGGTATTGCAGCTATGGCAGTCGTGCAGTTGGGGTTTGCTATAAGATTAGAATCGCCGATAGCATCAGGGTTTATCTCCGGTATTACCAACGGGACATCCTTGTCATACCTGAAGGTTGATGAATTGTCAATGACGATGCATCCTGCCTCTGCAGCCTTAGGGGCATTCTCCTTAGGCCAGCCGCCTCCTATAGCGAAAAATGCCATGTCCAGCCCTGAATAATCTGCATTATCAGAGTTTTCTACCGTGATATCCCCAAGCGGGGTTTTTATTACCTTTCCCTCAGACCTGCTTGATGCGTATAGCCTTAATGATTCAATAGGGAACTGCCTGTCAAAAAGAACCTTTAACAGCTCCCTGCCGACCATGCCTGTTGCCCCGAATATGCCAACTTTCAGTTTTTTCATTTGATCACCTTATGATTATTGCTTTTAGCCTAAGTGCATTATGTCTGCTTATAAAGGTTATGTTAGGATTGTAACATGAAAGCTGAAAACAGCTCCATCCATAAAATCCTTCGGGGTTGCCATCGGCTCGCTCAGAGCCTGCAATTTATTTAAGAGCGGCCCCTCCCCGTAAGGGGCATCACCCTCCGCTAATGATGTGTTAGGGAATGTATCGCTCACAAAATTGATGGCAACCTTCATTTTATGGATGAAGCTGCTGAAAACAATAATTTTATATAACCGATAAGACAAACCCCTTACCATGGCTAAGAATGAATCGATGCACTGGGCAGACCAGATAGCAAGGAAGGTTGTAAAGGAAAAAGGCAGCAGGAGCAGCTATGTTGTTGCCGCTGGGATTACACCTTCCGGGACTGTGCATATCGGCAATTTCAGGGAGATGATCACTGTCGATCTTGTTAACAGGGCGTTAAAGGCATTGGGCAAGAAAGTAAGGTTCATCTACAGCTGGGATGATTATGATGTTTTCAGGAAGATCCCCAAGAACATGCCCGATCCTGAAGTTCTTAAAAAATACCTAAGGAAGCCTATCGTTGACACGCCGGATACCTTTAAGTGCCACAAGAGCTATGCAGAGCATAATGAGAAAGAGGTCGAGGATGTTCTTCCATCAGTCGGAATAAAGCCTGAATTCCTTTATCAGAGCAAAAAATACAGGAGCTGCGACTATAAGGAGGAGATAAGGTTTGTCCTTAACAATAAGGAGAAAGCAAGGCTGATCCTGGACAAGTTCAGGAAAGAGCCCCTGCCTGAGCAATGGTATCCCTTGTCTGTCTATTGCGAGAGATGCAATACAGACGAGACAAAGGTTACCGGCTATGACAACAGATACACAGTATCTTATACCTGTAACTGCGGTTTTGAAGGAAAGGCCGATTTCAGCAAAAAAGGGATCGTAAAGCTCCCATGGCGCCTGGACTGGTGCATGCGCTGGCATCATGAGAAGGTAGATTTTGAGCCTGGCGGCAAGGAGCACAGCACTGTCGGAGGGAGCTACTCTACCGCAAAGCTGCTCGTTAAGGAGCTTTATGATATAGACGCCCCTGTGTACCAGAAGTATGATTTTATCATCCTTAAGGGCATTGGAGGGAAGATGTCCAGCTCTGCAGGTAATGTGATAACATTGAAGGATGCCCTTGATGTCTATGAGCCCGGGATAATAAGGTACCTTTTTGCGTCTACAAGGCCGGATGCAGAATTTTCGATCAGCTTTGACCTTGATGTCTTAAAGGTCTACGAGGACTTTGACAGGTGCGAAAGGGTCTATTATAAGAAAGAGAAGGTCGAGAATAAGGAGTTTCTTAAGCAGAAAAGAATCTATGAGCTGAGCTGCATAGAGAAGCCATCAAAGAGTATGCCTTTCCAGGCATCGTTCAGGCATCTGTGCAACACTGTCCAGATCTATGAGGATGATCTTTCAAAGATAAGGGAAAGCTATGGCATTAAAGGCAAGCAGGACATTGAAAGGCTGAAGATAAGGGCAGGATGCGCCTCTAACTGGCTTTCAAGGTATGCTCCTGAGGAAATGAGATTCCATGTCCAGAAAGAGGTTAAGATCAGGCTTGAAGGCAGGGAAAAAGAGGCTATTGGTAAATTGGTGGATTATTTGAAAAAGCACGCTCAATTAGATGAGAAGCTGTTGTATGAGGAATTTTATAATATCGCTAAGGCCAGTGGTTTAGAGACAAAGGAGTTCTTTAAGGTTTGCTACAGAATTTTGATAAATAAGGAAAGAGGGCCAAGGTTAGCACCTTTTATCCTTACTTTGGGAAGGGAAAGGGTCGTTAAGCTGCTTGAAAGCATCAAGCCCTAGTTCCTTATTCTTATTATCGCTTTGGGGGTATCTTATGGGACAGGTGAATCTGACAAGGCTAAGGCTTATATCGGTATTGCTGCTCCTGCTTGCAGCAGGCTTATCCATAACAGGATGCGGTTCAGGCAGCAGCAATAGCAGCCCTGAAGGGGAGGCTAAGCTGGTGATAAGGGCAGATGGCAATGAAAAAACCGAAAGATTTAAGTTCAGAAAAGGCACTCCGTTAGGCATACTTAACTACAACCATTCAGTAA
This sequence comes from Candidatus Woesearchaeota archaeon, assembly GCA_019323195.1. Lineage (GTDB taxonomy): Archaea > Nanobdellota > Nanobdellia > Woesearchaeales > JACPBV01 > JAHWHQ01. Next base: position 16,755 of record JAHWHQ010000082.1, read on the forward strand.
AGACAGCTTTGAACGACAACTTCATAGAATGCATTGATGGTGTATGCGCAGACAGCAGCCATATCTGGGTGGTTTATATCAACAACAAAAGCCTTGATCACGGGCTGAAGAGGTATAAGCTGAGTGACGGGGATGTTGTCATGTTCGAGTTTGGGGGAAATACCTAGGATTTTATACAAGATGAAAAAAATAATTACAGCATTGCTGGTCCTGCTTTTCGTCATCCAGGCAGCCAGCGCAGCAGATGTCTGTGTTATCGCCTACCAGAGCAGGGGCGGGATAGACACCAAATGCATCGATGTTGATGAAGGCATTAACGGCTATGATCTTCTTAACGGGCTTAGATGGAATATAGGCTGGCTCAACACCACCACACGTCATGAGCTGAACAGCATAGGGGAAACAGCCAATGAGGGCAGCTCTGAGTGGCGTTTTAGCCTTGCCATGGGCAGCGGCTGGTTCCTTCCTGAGATAGGCTTAGACGGGGAAGACGGCTGCTGGAACCGCGACAGGGATTCTGACGAGGGCCATTATTGCGTAACGGATGAGGATGTGATAGGCCTTGCTTACGGCAGCCCTGGCGCAAAGCCTGAGATGTTCATCGCGAACATAAGCGCCATATATGTTGACGGTGAAAGGCAGACAGATTCAAGGACAAAGGGGGGAAAGATCGATAAGGTCTTCCCAGGCTCTGAAATCGAGATAAGGCTTGAATTCAGGAACCTATACCACCATACCACAGACATCAACACAGAAGATATCTCTGTCAGGGCTGTAATAGAGGGGATTGACGACCAGGATGATATCAGGCTGGAGATCCCTGAGTTTGACCTTATGGTTGATAAGATGACAGCAAAAGAGCTTGACTTTACGGTCCCTGTAGATGTTGAGGCAAAAGACCGCATAATGACCATAGAGCTCAAGGCAAAGGACAGCTCCGGGATAAGGTATGATGAAGAGTTCACCTATGACGTAGAGGTGGAGAAAAGGGAGCATGACCTAAGGATGCTGTATGCGGGATTTGATAAGGATTCCTATTCCTGCGGAACTACTGCAGTCCTTAACCTGTCCCTTATCAATGCAGGGTCTGAGGAAGAGAATGTGAACCTTAGGATAGGGAACAAGGACCTTAAGCTGGACCTATATGAGCGGTTTAAGCTCTCCAACAAGGCGTTTGACGGGACAAGCAGGTACATCAACAAGCTGAACATAAGGATACCTGATAATACAGCACAGGGCAATTATCCTGTAAGCATAAAGGCTGATTACAGCGGAAAGACAGAAAGCAGAAGCCTGAACCTTTTTGTGTCAGAGTGCGATATAAAGGATGTTGTTAAGCAGGAAGAGAGCGAGCTAAGCAAGGTTTCTAAAGAGGTCCAGGAAGAACCTGTTTCACTCCCTGCGGCTGGACCTGCAGAGGCAGGAGAGAAGGCAGAGAAAGAAGATAAGAAGGAAGATCCAGTTGTCCAGGAAAAGATAAATAAGAACCTTCCTTTAATCTTGACCCTTGTCCTGGCAGTTCTGCTGTTTGCAGCAGTGTTGCTGTTTGTGGTCCTTATGGTGAAGTTCGGCAGGAGGTAGCCCACCCGGCTGTGTTGAAAATGTAGGTTAGCAGCCTAAGGTCAAAATCCTATTAAATAGTTCTTGAAGCTGACAGGGGGGTTGGACCCGTCGGGGGATGTCAGCTATCAATGTAAACATCAAGGATTTTGAAGCTGCTAACCCGAAGCGGAGCGAGATTTTCAACACAGCCAGCCCACCCGCAACATTTAAATACTTAAGGCCTGATAATTGATAAATAATGGCAAAAAGAGGTGCTAGAAAAAAGGCCGTGAAAAAAGCTGCAAAAAAGGCAGCTAAAAAACCAGGCATGTTCTTCATGGCTTACTACATACTTGCATTAGCATATGCAGTCATAGGACTTCTTGATTCTCTTGTATTCTCGGGCATGCAGCAGGAGATAGGTGATATACCTGCCCTTTGGATGATATTCGTGAATATTTTTGCTTTTGCAATATTGGTCCTTAGCATAATAGCCCTGATATTGTTCATAAAGAAGAAGCTTGCAAGGGTCACGCTTGTCCTTCCCATCTATCACTTATTGGCGTCTGTGTTTGTTTTCCTGTATGGCATAATATGGGGTATGCTCCTGGTTGCGCAGGGCGCTCCGATAGCAGCCCAGGTAATACCTCCAGGGATGCTTATAATAGGTATGGTGTCATCATTGTTTGAGCTGGGATTTTCTGGCTATATCCTGTCAAGGTACAGGTAAATCAATAAGGGATATATTCTCTATTTTTTATAATAAACTGCGGATGCATGAATAGCCGCAGCCTGATTTAAACACATCCTTTATAAACACAGGAAACCCCCCCTAGCA
>JAHWHQ010000083.1 GCA_019323195.1 Candidatus Woesearchaeota archaeon
AATTAAATGCTTACTAAATGGTGAATCATTACTATGAGTGAAGGATCAAAAACAAAGCGAAAAGAAAGAATAATAGGTATAGATTTAGGAACATCAAATAGCGCTTGTGCTGTTTTGGGTGCAACAGGCAAACCCGAGATAATACCTGCTGCGGAAGGAAGAACACTAGGAGGTAAAGCTTTTCCTTCCTATGTTGCTTTTGACGAAAGTGGCAGGAAAATAGTGGGAGAACCAGCACGCAGACAAGCAGTCTCTAATCCTGATGGAACAGTTACAGCTATTAAACGTAAGATGGGAACAACCTACAAAGCAAAGATAAAAGTTGGAAAGGAGTGGAAGAATTTCTCTCCTGAAGAGATCTCCGCTATGATATTGACGAAAATTAAAAATGATGCTTCTGCTTACTTAGGAGAAGAAGTTAAAAAAGCGGTAATTACTGTACCTGCCTATTTTAATGATGCACAGAGAACAGCAACTAAAGATGCTGGGCAAATTGCTGGCCTTGAAGTAGTTCGTATGATTAATGAACCAACAGCAGCTTGCTTAGCGTATGGTTTAGATAAAGATACAAAAGGAAAGTTGCTGAAAATATGTGTTCTTGACCTGGGAGGCGGTACATTCGATATTACAATTATTGAATATGGTGAAAATGTGGTGGAGGTACTTTCCACCGCAGGAGACACTCAGCTCGGTGGAACGGATATGGATAATGCCATAATTGATTGGCTCGTTCAGGAATTTAAAAAGAAAGAAGGAGTGGATTTAAGGAATGATAGTAAAGCTATGATTAGATTAAAAGATGGTGGTGAAAAAGCAAAAATTGAGTTATCAACTACCCTATCAACTCAGATTAACCTTCCTTACATAACCCAAAAAGAGGGAAATCCACTTCATATCGATGTGGAACTAACAAGGGCAAAATTGGAACAACTTATAGAACCCACATTAAGGAGATTAGATCCCATAATGCAAAGAGCCGTCCAAGATGCTAAATTGTCTCCATCTCAAGTTGACAAAGTTATCCTCGTCGGGGGACCTACGAGAATGCCTTCGGTTCAAGCAAGATTTAAAAAGTTTTTTGGGAAAGAGCCAGAACATTCTGTAGATCCTATGGAATGTGTTGCAATAGGAGCTGCAATTCAGGGGGGTATCATAGCGGGTGATGTTGAAGATTTACTCCTATTGGATGTAACCCCATTATCCTTGGGTGTCGAAACGCTTGGTGGTGTTTTTACTAAATTAATTGAGAGAAATACTACCATCCCAACCGAGAAAAAGCAAGTATTTAGCACAGCAGCAGATAATCAGCCGGCAGTAACAATTAATGTCTTACAAGGAGAGAGAACAATGGCCCAAGATAATATTTCATTAGGGAATTTTAATTTGACTGGAATTCCTCCAGCACCTCGCGGAATCCCTCAAATCGAAGTGAAATTCTCTATAGACGCTGACGGAATTGTTCATGTGACTGCTAAAGATCTTGGTACCGGAAAAGAAACTGGTATTACTGTAACTGGCGCAAAAGGTTTGTCTCCTGAAGAAATTGAGCAGAAAGTTCGAGATGCGGAAAAGTTTGAAGAACAGGATAAGAAATTAAGAGATTTGGTTGAAGCTAAAAATAACGCAGATTCCATGATATATCAAACCAAAAAACTAATAGAAGATAACAAAGATAAAATTGAAGAAAATGAAAAGAGCCAGATTGAAGCGGCTATCAAATCATTAGAAGAAGATATCAAAAGTGATGATGTCCAGAAAATAAAGTTAGGAATAGAAAATCTTCAAAAATCAATGTATAGCTTTTCACAAAGGATTTATGCTTCACAAGCTCAAGATCAAGTTTATCAACAGGCTGCTGAACAAGCTCAGAGAGCTGCGAGCGGAATGGGTGGTGTCCCTCCAGGAGGTATGGGAGATGTCCCTCCAGGAGGAAAGGGTGATACTGGTGCGGGAGGAGCAACTTATAAAAAAGAAAAAAAGGAAGATGACAAAAAGAAGAAAGGAAAAGTCGTTGATGTTGACTGGGATGAAGATTAAACCCTAAAATCAAATCTATTTTATATTTTTAACTTATTTAATATTATTATTAATATTTTTATGTGTAAGTTAAAGAAGAGCCTCTTATTTTTCTACATTAAAATAATAAGGTTTATTAATCCTTAGATTAGCCTTGAAAGCCTGCTTCCCAGAAGTTTAAACGGAAATCTTTAAAAATTTGCGAGTAGATATATAAAGTTATCCATGTAGTACCAATCAAGATTAAGATAGCGACAGCAAATCCTTTCAAATCACTTAACCGGATTGGGATGGCATAACCCGCTTTAGGCTTTAATATCTGTGATTTCATGAATTTTTTATAAGCTTTTGAAAATTTTCCTTTTTCAT
>JAHWHQ010000084.1 GCA_019323195.1 Candidatus Woesearchaeota archaeon
ATCAGGAGATAAAAAAATAAAGCCGTTCTTCAGGCTGAATCCTCCAAAAAAAGGCTTTGGAAGAAAAGGCATCAAAGTAAGCTTCAAGGCCCATGGCGCTTTGGGCTACAGGGGAGCTAAGATAAATGAGCTGTTGAAAAGGATGGTTTAAGGCGTAGATAAAATGACAATAAACAAAAGAAAAAAATTCAGCAGGCAAAGGGGAAGGCATACGCACGGCTGGGGCTCTAAGAAGAAGCACCGGGGAGCTGGCAACAGGGGAGGAAGAGGCATGGCCGGCTCTGGTAAAAGAGGAGATGCCATGAAGACATTATACTGGAAGGATAAGAAGTATTTCGGCAAGCATGGCTTCAAGGCAAAAGGTGTTAAGAAAGATATCAAAACTGTTAATGTTGATTATATTGAAGAGCATCTTGATAAGTTCATGAAGGACGGCGTCATTGACCTGGCAAAGCTGGGCTACAATAAGCTGTTGGGCAATGGGGTAGTTAGGAGCAAATTAAACATCAAGGTGGAAAGCGCTTCTGTTAAAGCTGTTGAAAAGGTAAAAAAAGCAGGAGGAGATGTTGTTTTATCTGCCGTAAAAAAAGAAAAGGCAGAATCTTCCGAATAAAATGTCTATCTGGAGAACAATACTTGACAATCTTCCTGAAGTTGCCGGTCCTACCCAAAAAAGGCTTTCTTTTAAGGAAAAGCTGAAATGGACATTGATTGTTCTTGTCATATTTTTCGTTCTTGGCCTGATGCCCCTGTTTGGCCTTGGCCAGAATGCCCTGGACAGGTTTGAGTACCTTTCCATAATATTAGCTGCTAATTTCGGGTCGATAGTCTCTTTAGGCATAGGCCCCATAGTTACCGCATCTATCGTGCTACAGCTGCTGAACGGCTCTGAGATCGTAAAGTTTGACCTTACTACGCCTGAAGGGAAGAAAAACTTCGAAGGCGTCCAGAAATTGCTGGCTATTTTCTTTACTATATTCGAAGCTGTAATCTACGTATTCATGGGGGGCTTAGCCCCTCCTGAAGCATTCAGGGGAACCCCTCTCTATTTCCAGCTGCAGCTCCTGCTTGCATTCCAGCTGTTTTTAGGCGGTATGCTGATATTATTCATGGACGAGATAGTAAGCAAATGGGGGTTTGGCTCAGGAGTATCATTGTTCATAGCAGGAGGAGTCTCGCAGCAGATCTTTATCCAGGCCTTTAACTGGCTTCCCGGCCCTGGCGGCTTGACAGGTGTTACTTACTCAGTAGGCGCTGTCCCTGCCTTGTTCCAGTCATTGGCAGCAGGCGATCCAACTACTGCAGGAATCAAATTAGCTGCCTTGATCTCAACAATACTTGTTTTCGTGATGGTCGTCTACACCCAGGCCATGAAGGTAGAAATACCCCTATCGTTCGGCAGGGTAAGGGGGCATGGCATAAGGTGGCCGCTGGCATTCCTGTATACCAGCAACATCCCTGTCATCCTGGTAGCCGCCCTGATGGCCAATTTCCAGTTATGGGGCAGGCTGCTGCAGAACTGGATAGGCCCCAACATCTTCGCAAGGTTCAGCGAGGGAAGCGGAAACCTTGTTGGAGGGTTTGTCTACTGGATGCAAAGCCCTCAGATCGTTACTAACATACTAACGCACTCCATAACAGGCCACCAGATAGTCCAGGCTGTTGTCTATACCCTCTTCATGGTAGGGGGTTCTGTCATATTCAGCATCTTCTGGGTCCAGACAGCCGGCATGGACGCCAGGTCACAGGCCAAGCAGATGATGGCTTCAGGCCTTCAGATTCCCGGCTTCAGAAGGGACCAAAGGGTCCTTGAAAGCCTCCTTAACAGGTATATCTGGCCCCTTACCATAATGGGCGGGATTGCAGTAGGCCTTCTTGCAGCCCTTGCCGACCTGAGCGGCTGTTTAAGCAGGGGTATGGGGATCCTTCTTGCTGTCATGATAGTCTACAGCCTCTATGAGGAGATCGCAAAGCAGCATATGATGGACATGTATCCTGCAATGAGAAAGTTTATAAGCTAAAGGAAAATTAGTTAAACATAAGTGTATAAATCCAATAAAAAAAAGAGGTAAAAAAAATGTTTGAAGGTCTTTTAAACCCTATATTTGACCCCTTGCTTAATCTGCCAATCCTATGGGTAATAGTGATAATGGCTTTTCTTATAACCCTTATTATAACTGTCATTTACAAGTATACGACCAACCAGAGCCTCATGAAAGAGCTAAAAGGCGAGATGAAAGAGCTGCAGAAGGAGATAAGAGAACTTAAGCACGATCCAAAAAAGGCCATGGAGGTGCAGAAAAAGGCCATGCAGACTAACATGAAGTACATGAGCCATTCCATGCGCTCCATGCTCTTTACCTTTATCCCTATAATCCTCATTTTCGGGTGGATGAACGCCCATCTGGCCTATCATCCCATCCTTCCTGGCCAGGAATTCACGACAAGCATTTCGTTTTATGAGGGCATAAAGGGAGATGTCAGCCTGGTTATCCCAAACGGGATAAGCATTGACGGCAACCTCACCAAAAGCATCAGTGACGGAGAGATCATGTGGGGAGTAAAAGGTGATGAGGGAGAGTACCTTCTCGAGTATAAGACAGACACAAAAAGTTATACACATGAAGTCTTGATCACCAGAGAGCAAAAGTACGCCAAGCCGGTTAAGATAGTAAAGGACAAGACAGTCAAGCAGATAAGCATCGACAACAGCAAGATAAGAGCCATGAACCTGTTCGGCTGGAAGCTTGGATGGTTGGGAACTTATATAATAATATCCATCATATTCAGCATGATATTAAGAAAGCTTTTTAAAGTCTACTGAGTTTTCCTCTGAATACCTAATATTTCAAGATATTTTAAATTTTAAGTGAGTTAAAATGCCGCAGCCAAGAAGAAGATCAAGGTCATTAATAAGGATTAATGTAAAGACTCCTGGAGGCAGGACTGTCACCCATTATAAGCACAGAAAGCCCAAGCCTGCCAAATGCGGCAAATGCGGGTCTGTCTTAAAAGGCATTATAAGGGAAAGGCCTTATAAGATGAAGAAGGTTGCTAAAAGCAAAAAAAGGCCAACAAGGCCCTATGGCGGTGTCTTGTGCAGCAGGTGCTTAAGGTCCTTATTTACTGAAAAAGCACGCAATCAATGAAATCCCTCAGGCAATAAGGCAACTATGCCGAAGATAAAGGGATTGGAGGAATAAGAATGATAGAGATTGGAAGGATAGTAATAAAATTAGCCGGTCGTGATGCAGGCCGTGAAGCGGCCGTTGTTGACATTCTGGAAGACAACTATGTCCTTATAGACGGCAATGTAAGAAGAAGAAAATGCAATATCCTCCATCTGGAGCCTACATCAAAAAGTATAAAGCTCAAGAAAGGTGCTTCTCATGAGACAGTTAAAAAGGAATTTGAAAAGCTTGGCCTTCCTGTATGGGAGACAAAGCCAAAAGAAAAAAGCGAGAGGCCAAGAAAGGTAAGGGGCAAAAAGAAGCTCCAGGCAGAAGCTGCTTCATCTTCTACAAAGAAAGAAAAAAAGGAAAAGGCCAAAGAGGCAAAGAAAAAGAAAGCAGAAGAAGCAAAAGATGCTAAGAAAGAAAAAGTAGAGACCAAAAAAGCCGAGAAAAAGCCCAAAGAGGAAACTGCAAAAAAGACCGTAAAAAAAGCAGTCAAAAAAGCAGACAAAGCCACTGGCAATAAGGCAAAGGACAAGAAGGTCAAATAAGCCCGGCTTTTTCGATAAAAACTAGATCTTACCTCATCAGTATATCTAAATTTAAAGTTCTTGTTATAGCAAAAGTTATATAAATAGCTATTCCACTCCAAGCTATGAGGTATAACATGAAAGATAAATTACAAAAAATAAACGACTATGAATGGCTGTTGCCAAAAGAAGTAAGAAAAGAGATGAAGGTTGCTGGAAAGCTGATAGCAAACAAAGCGATTTACGATGCCATGGAAGACGGGGCGATTGAGCAATTATCAAACGTCTGTTGTCTTCCAGGAGTAATCGAGCCTGTCTGCGCCCTTCCTGATGCCCACTTTGGATATTAAGATAGTTTCATTCTATTTTAACCAGATATGGGCTTCCAATGGGTGCTGTAGCGGCTTTCGATGCTGAGGATGGAATAATATCAAGCGGTTTATGTGGCTTTAGACAATAAGTCGGCTAGGACATAAACTGCGGCGTAAATTCCATAAGGACCAATCTTACCTATGATGAAGTAAAGGAAAAGCTAAAGGAACTGGTCCCTACCCTGTTCAATGCTGTCCCATGTGGTGTAGGCTCTAAAGGAAAACTAAGGCTGCAGGATAATGAATTAGATGAAGTATTGATTAACGGCTGTGAATGGGCTGTTGAAAAAGGTTATGGGGTAAAAGAAGATCTGAAAGCCATGGAAGAGAACGGAAAGATGGAAGGAGCTGACCCAAAAAAGGTTTCTGACATGGCAAGGAAAAGGGGAAAGCCGCAGTTAGGAACATTAGGAGCAGGCAATCATTTTCTTGAGATACAGAAAGTAACAGACATCTATGATGATAAGGCAAAGGAATGGGGCATTAAAGACAAGGACCAGGTTCTGATAATGCTTCACTGCGGGTCAAGAGGCTTTGGCCACCAGGTAGCCTCTGACTACCTAAAGATACAGGAGCAGGCAGTAAAAAGATACAACATCTGGCTTCCTGACAGGCAGTTGGCCTGTGCTCCTGCTAGATCTAAAGAAGGCCAGGACTATTTCGCAGCGATGAAATGCGCTGTCAATTATTCGTTCACAAACAGGCTGGTCATGACCCAATGGATAAGGGAAACCTTTGAAAAGGTCTTCAAAAAAGACTGGGAGAGCATGGACATGCATACTGTATGGGGATTATGCCATAATGTGGTGAAAAAAGAGACACATACAGTAGATGGGGAAAAAAGAGAGCTGTTCATCCACAGGAAAGGCTCAACAAGGGCATTCCCAGACCAATGCGTTTTGCTTGCCGGTTCCATGGGAACATCTTCATATTTCCTAAAAGGTACAGAAACTGCCATGCAGAAAACCTTCGGCAGTGCAGCCCATGGCTCAGGCAGGGCGATGTCAAGGCACGGAGCATTAAACAAATTCAGGGGAGAACAGGTCAGCAGCGACCTTCTAAAAAGAGGGATTGTAACAAAAGCGACCAGCTGGAAATCCCTGGCAGAAGAAGCACCTGGCGCCTATAAGCCCAGCTCTGAGGTTGTTGAATCAACACACGGTGCAGGCATAGCCCTCAAGGTTGTCAGGGTTGATCCGATAGGAACCTTAAAAGGGTGATTTAGTACTAAATAGTGATTACAAAACCAAAAGGTTTAAATATAGAGTTCTTTTTCTCTTTATAAAATGCGTATTCCGATTTTAAGTAGACTAAAGGAACTAGAACTAGAAGTTGATAAATTAGAAAGGAAAAATACCGTCTTAGAAAATGAATATAAAGTACTGGAAAAACGGACTATTTTGTTGGGTGAAGAGCTAAAAAAATCTTCAGATAAAGAAGAAGAAAAAAATAGGACTCTTGATACTACAATAAGTGAACTTAAGGATTTATTGGATAAACAGAATGAAAAAATCAATACTATGCAGAGTGATTTAAGGAAGTATAAAGAAAGATACCACACATCAAATATTCTCTTAAAAGAACCGATTGAAGGTCCTCCTACTAACATTGATGCTCTTGTGAAGGCTATAGAGCCAGATGCTGATGCCGGTTATAACAAAGTAAGAGAAGTACTCATAAGGCAGGCTATAGATAAAGGGTATAATGCAAAGATTCCTTTTTTCGAATTATGGGATCAAGGTTCAGGTATAAAGGTTAAATTTTATACCACAAATAGAGAGGAGGGTAAATCAGAGAAGAGTTATGGGAATTATACACGTATTGAGAGATTCCCTGCAGAAACTCACCTTATAGAGAATAAAGAAAGTAAAGAAAAAGAACTATGGGTAGGAGGTTCCGATTTTCATACAGCAGAGATTATTATTGAAGTATATGAAGGAAAATATAGTGACTCAATGAAGGAATGGACCAATAAACTAAGAGAAGATTTACTTAAGGTTTATCAGTTCTATATTGCAGGCTATGGATTAGCATGTATCCATAAAGGAGAGGAAACAACTGATTATACAGCTCAGACTCACCATGGTGGGAAAAATGTGGGTGTAAAACTTTTCAAAAATCATGGCATTGAAAATAAAGGTTTAATTGCAGAAATGCATAAGATAGTCAAGAAGCATGGTGATGAAGTGCTTGCAGGACAAATCAAGACTTATTTCGGCAAATCTGAAAAGATAAAAGGATGATTTCTGTTTTATCATATCTCAATAATCTTCCCTCTCTTACCAACATTGATAACCTTTGTCTTTCCAATCTTCTCCTCGATCCCTTCTGCCTCGTGCACATGGGAGCAAAGCAGTAATGAAGGCTTAAACCTCTCTATGGCCTTCCTCACGCCTTCAGAGCCAGGAAAGATATTTGTAAACTTCTCCATCTTGCTTCCTGTAGGATGGACATGCGTCACCATTATCTTCTTCTTCAGGTACTTTATCTTGTTATGCCCTTTCTTAAGCAGGTCATAAATCTCCTTCTCGCTTGACTGGAACACCCCTATATTAGCCCCTCCTGCCCCGAATATACCGACATCGCCGTACTTGACAGAATAGCCGTGGATATTTTTGACGCCGTAAAGCTCGGCCAGGAAATCAGCTGTTGCAACCGTCTCATGGTTTCCAGGTATCAGCAAGACCTTCTCATTTTTTTTCTTAAAAGGCCCGACAATATTCTCCGTAGACATCTCAGCCAAAGTTAAATCCCCGCATAAGACAACCAGATCAACCTTCTCTTTCTTCGCCTTTTCAGCCAGTTTTTCTGCAAGCCCTATATCGCCGTGTATGTCTCCTGCTGCCAGTATCTTTAGCTTTTTCTCCCCTTTCTTCTTTTCCTCAGGATCCTTTTTTGCTTCCATTTTTTAATACAAACCAAAAAGGACTTATCTTTTCTTAATCCTTGCCTTTTCTCCTGTCAGGTCAACCATAGTAGAAGGCCTTCCGTGCTTTTCCTCTTCATAGATAAGAAACTCAATTTTAGGTTTTATGTCATCATCTAAGTTATCTAAAGAGGTCATAAAGTCCCCGCCTGCCTTGTTTGCAGATGTTGTAATTATTGGAATATTTAGCTCCTCCACAATCCTGCTGAACCAGTGGTCAGGAATCCTAACCCCCAGGGTATCCAGGCCAGGAGCAACATTCCTGGCAACGCCGTTTTTAGTTTTCAGGATTAATGTATAAGGGCCTGGCAGCTTATCAAGCCATTTCTCCGCTTCAGCATTGACAAGACAATTCTCCCTTATCCACTCCTTTGAAGGCGCAATGACAGAAAAAGGGTTATCTGCCCTTCCCTTTATGTTCCTGACCTCCCCAACAAGCTCTTCCTTAGTAGCATTGCACCCTATCCCGTATATTGTATCAGTAGGGTGTATAAATATGGCTCCATGCTCCATAACCTCAAGAATAACCTCTTTATTGATATTAACTTCATCTTTCGTGAGGATTTTCATAGAATAAGGAAAGTAAAATTGGTTTATATATGTTACGATAATTGTTTCAGCCTTATAGAAATCCTAGGCATCTGCTTCATAAATTATTTAAACACGCATACATAAAAGACATAAACAAATGAAAATAGCAATACTGACACCAACATTCTCTCAATTCTCAGGAATAGACAGGCTGGTAGAGATAGAATCCAAGGATTACAGGAAAAAAGGCAATGACATAACCATCTTCACCTTCAAGGCGCATATCAAGACAAAAAATGCAAAGGTCATTGAGATAGGCATGCCTAAAAACCCCCTCTTAGAAAGGCTGTATAGATTATTCTTCTTCCTCGACATAAAAAAGATAAAAAAATACTCTGATATTCTCACCAACTATGATATGGTGATAAGCCATCTTTATCCTATGAATATTCTTGCATGTAAAGCAAAGAAAAAAAATCCAAGGATTACCTACATCTACCATAATGCTGGCGTAGGGATTACAGAGACATACAGCCTTCCTGAAAAGGTCTACCTCAAGCTGTTCAATCACCTTACCAACAAGACAATAATGAACACTGACAGGATTATCTCGATAAGCGATTTCCTGCGAAGACAGCTGTTAAAAGAAACCGGGCTTGACAGTAAGGTTGAATATATAACGATCGACAAAAAAAGGTTCCATAAAGGTATAAAAAGCAGCAGGATAAGGAAAAGATACAGTATAAAAAAAGAGCCGGTTTTTTTCTATGTAGGCAGGATAAGCCCGCACAAGGGGATCCATCTTCTGATAAGGGCATTTAAACTGGTGCAAAAAAAATATCCAAAAGCAAAGCTGATAATTGCAGGAAAGCATACATTTCCAAAGTACTCAAAAGAGCTGAAAAAGCTGGCAAACAAGGATGTCATATTCGCAGGATTCGTCCCGGACAATGAACTGGCAGAATACTATGCAGCCTGCAATGTCTATACCACAGCCTCCTTATGGGAGGGTTTTGACATGCCTGCCAAAGAGGCCCAGGCAGTAGGCAGGCCAGTAGTAGCCTTTGACGCAGGCGCGCATAAAGAAGTGGTCAAAAACGGCATATTGGTAAAAACAGGGGATGTAAAAGGCTTTGCGGGGGCTGTGCTTAAACTATTGGATTCCTAAAAACCATATGAGGATTAGAACCGTAGTGAGTTTGCATACACTCACTATAGAACATAATTTCAACAATACCATATCGAATAACCTCCCTTCCAGAAAAACCTACTGGCTATATCCCAAGATATTTCCTTTTGCGGTCATAATACTTATGCTTGTCAAGAAACAGCTCTATAAAATAAGAGTTCTTTTCTTTGAATTCCTTAGCTTTGAATTCCTTAGCTTTCAATCGATATCACCCTGTTAAAAGCATCCATAATGTCAAGATAATATTCCTGGTGCTGCTTATATTCTTTTATCAGTCCCTTATATGAAGATAGCATACCCCTCATTGCATTTAATGCTTTCTTTTTCTCAATGCCCATTAAGACTGTGTTTACAAATATGTTCTTTACTATCTCCTTAGGATTCTTAACCTTAAGTATAGCATCAACCTCATTCTTCAGGTCTAATGAATGGGGTATTGGATTATTGCTGATAAAAGAGCTTTGTAATAAGAATTCCCTTAATGTTGATCCTGTTCCTTTGAAATTTTTGTCTAAATCATTAAATAATTCCTGGTAAAGGGAGATAAAAGTGTCAATATCAACCTTTTCTTTAAAAGGGTATTGGAGCATCTCTTTATTAGATATGCATAGTTTTCTTATGCTTCTGAAAAACAAGGAGCTGTAAACATCCTCTGTAAAATAATTTATATGGAACTTATCTAAAGTATAATCCTCTTTTTCATATCTGGATATAACAAATATGTCAATATCATTGTAATTTTGGCTGTATAAGAAGCTGCCTGTTATTATTACGTGCTTATCCCTGAACTTCCTGGAGAATTGATTAAGGTATCTAAGCGCTTGTCTCAGCCTGTCCTTTTTAATATGTTCTTCTCCATAAACAAATGCCTCTTCTTTCTTAAGGATCTTATTTATAGCTTTCATCTTTTTTGAGATGGCCCTTGAAAACTCATTATTCTCTGAAGCGCTCATTTTCCTGTTGGAAAACCTTTTGCTGATAAGGTCAAACTGGTGCGGGGTAAACAAAACAGGCACAAGATCCTCCTTTATCTCCTTAAAATGCTCCAGGTCGATTGAATAGTCTAATTTTCTCATAATAATACTTAGGTGTATTATTATGTTTATAAAGGTTGTGGTTTAGATAGGGGCAGTAAGCAAACAAATAACAGATGCTGCAAGGAGGCAATTGATAAAGTATTCATATTTTTTGAGGGTATCAGCTTGTTAACCAATAAGACTATAGCCGGGAATTATGGATTGACGTCCTGGAGTATTTATAATTACAATTTGACGGGCTTAAAAAAAAGTGAGAGGGTAAGATTTGTTTATGCGCTGAAAGGAAGGGGCAGGGAAAAAGGATTAATTGAAGAATTTAAAGGCAAATTTTTGGCCCCGGGTTGTTTTATTGTCCCTGTAGAGAAAGATAATGAAATTCTGGATATTTTAAAAGAATGGAAAGTTAAGTTTGAAAGAGATAAGTACATGTTAATGCGTTAACTAAAAACGATTAAAGATTAAGCATAAACTAAAACATGAGAAATTAACTGAAATCTTTAATCAATTATATGTGCCTGATGAGATTTGTAAGGGGATTATTGGGCTTATTTATTCTGAAGTGGAATGGAAATCCAGGGAATTTGAGTTAGTAGGAAATTTTATCCATGTAGGAGATATGCTTGCTTCTGCTGAGAGGACGCCATTATTAGCAGAAGACATCAAAGAAAGGCAAGAAAAGTCACTGCTATATCTAGCGGTAAACTAAGGATCGAAGAGGATGTTGAAGAAATATTTGAAAAAAGAGTTACTCCATATGGTAATGGAGCTAAAATAGATGCTCAGAAAAAATATATAGG
>JAHWHQ010000085.1 GCA_019323195.1 Candidatus Woesearchaeota archaeon
CCTACAGAGGCCAATGAGACAGGGGAAGAGGAGACAGAGGAAAGCGAAAGCGAGGAGGAAGAGGAAACAGGGCCTAAGACACATATAGTAACTATAAAGGACCTGAGGCTAAACCCTCAGGAACTTACCATAAAGAAAGGGGATACTGTCCAGTGGAAGAACGAGGATACATGGGAGGGTGATGAGGAGACTGACCATTACCTTGCTGCACATACTAATGAGTTCAGGACCCCTGTGCTCCACTACGGGGATGAGTTTGAGCATACGTTCAACAATACTGGGACATTCACCTATATAGACATCTTCTATAAGGAAAGGAATTACCTCAGGGGAAAGATTATTGTGGAGTGAAAAGGCGGTCTTCTAAGAATATTCCTGTCTAGAACGAGTTTTTTTTGAATAATGATAAGGGCTTTTCTTGGTAGCCCCCGTCCTTTATGAAATAAAAACGGAAATCAGACAAAACCTTATTTTGGAGCTGCCTTATCCTTTCCCTGCTTAGGCCGAAATATTCCCCAACCTCTTTAAGTGTCTTAGGTTCTTTGAACTCATTTCCGTTATTCTTAAATTCATTGTATCTTAAGCCGAGATATCTCATACAGATAATATCTTTTTCTCTATACGGAAAGTGTTCAATTGCTTTTCTAAAGTCTTCAATGACCTCTTTTAGAATTATCTTATATAAAGCTGAGGGAGTATTTTTGTCTTCTATATAATAGATAAGGCAGATATTTTCTTGTTCACCTACAGGTGAAGCGAGGGATTCTGTCTCTCTTGGGATGTATTGCCCCAATAATTCATGTATCCTTTTTTCCTTAATCCCTGTAAGTTCTGCCAGGGTTTTATAATCCGGATCTATCCCTTCTTTAATTAATCTTTTCTTTTGTTTTATTAATAATCTTATAGTATCCTGGGTATGGACAGGGATGCGGATGGTTTTCCCTTGATCAGCCAGCGCTTTTGTTATACCTTGCCTTATCCACCAAATTGAATAGGTGCTGAACTTGCAGCCATACTTTAAATCAAATTTATTAACCGCTTTCATCAGCCCAAGGTTTCCTTCCTGTATAAGGTCAAGAATCGGAAGGCCGCAATTAGCATATTTTTTTGCTATATTTACAACGAGCCTTAGATTGGCTTCTATCATCTTTGTTTTTGCCTCTTCATCCCCCCTGGCTATTCTTTTAGCATATTCCTGTTCTTTTTTCCTGTTCAATAAAGGAATCTTGCCTATCTCTCTTAGATATATCTTGAGATCAGGATCCGTGTTAGGATTATTATAACTACCATTATGAGAAGGAGTTATTTCATCCTCAAGTGAGCCCCTATCATCCCTTTCCTCTTCTTGAAAATAGGTATTAACAGTATCTTCTATATCGGTGTACATCCTAAGAACTCAGGGTTGATGCATTGTTTATAAAGGTAACTTAACGGATAGCCCTGTTTTCTGCTTTAAGATATTCTATATGGCCGGTATAGGGCTCTTTTAATCTGACACATATGATGTACTTGTACCCTCTTTTCCTTTCATAGTAAGCATCGTGTAATGATGCGTAGCCACCACTTTTTTTCTTACTTTTTCTTTTGACTCCATCAAGACTTTTTGTCCATTGAACCTTACCATTAGTTTCCCATTCCTCTCCTCCTTCTCTTATAGTAAGGGGAATCTCAGAACCAACTTTAAGCTTAACTTTTGAAAATAACCCTATCTCAGAATCATTTTTATCTTTGCTAATATCCCATATAATCTCTCTAAGCCGCATGGTTGGTGGTTTGGATATAAGGGTTATTTAAAAAATTATTTGTTTTTATTTCAGGTTACAGGGCCTTATAGAAATCCTATGCTACTCCGCTTACCATAACCCTCTACGTTGTAGAGGAACATGGTAAGCTCCGCCTGGCCTTTGCCATTGTTTACTTCGTAAACAAGGCAAACAATGGCACAGACGCCTAGGATTTCTATAAGGCTTGCTATACACAACATTTATATACAATCTTATCTCTACAGGAGGTTATGGCAGAGAATGATATGAACAGCATAAACCCTAAAGACGTGAATGAGTTTAAGAAGGATTTTGGCGAGATGGTAAGGGTTTATTCCGGGATTGATCATGAATACTTTAAGCTGGGGAAGGATCTGGATAAGTATATCAGGGAGTTCAAGAAAGCCCTTAATATCTTCAATAAGAAATACCCTGGCATAATAATAAGGCTTAAGCAGGCAGCAGAAGGTCTGCAGCTTAGGATCTTCCTTAAGGAAAATAGCGTCAAGGATGCGCTTGTCAGCCTTGATCCCGGGCTGAATGACGTGAAAGAGCCGGCAAAGGCAGGGTTCCTGAGATATTACAGGAAAGGGATGATAGAGGTTTTACCTGACCAGCCTGGGGATGAAAAATCACCGCAGTTCAGGCTGTTCAGCTATTATGCTGTCAGGGACGGCATTAAGGGCGGGGATGTTTACAGCAAGCTGTCTGAGTTCGGGTTTTCAGATAAGCCTGCTTTAGGGAAGGTCAGAGCGTTCCTTAAGAGGTTTGACCCAAGGATTGGAGAATAGGGTTTTTAGTCCAGCTTCTTGTTCATGTTTATCGTGTATTCCCTGAAGCCCAGTTTCTTGTAGAGTGATACTGCCTTGTGGTTTGAGGGGTATACATGAAGGGTCATGACATCAACCTTCTTTTCCCTGAACCATATTATCAGTTCTTTGATAAGGTCTTTTGCAGCACCGTTTTTCCTGTACTTCTTTTCAATATACAGGTTGTCTATCGTTCCCCTTAGCCTTACGTTAAGGATGTGCAGTGTTCTTGTCAATGTGCCCCTGACATACCCTATTATCTTCCTGTCCCTGACAGCTACAAGTATTATCCTGTCCATGCCCTGCCTTCTCAGGTCCCTTGCAAGGTATTTTTTGTATATATCCCTTGTCCTGGTGATGGGCCTGAGGTATCTATCTGCTTTTTTCTCCTCTTTCTTAAGCTTTAGCTTGAGCTTAAATATCTCTTCAAGGTCTTTTTCTTCTGCTTTTCTTATCTCCATCTTAAATCCTTTTTATTACCTCTCTGGCAAGTTTTTCTGAAAAATTGTGCCTGCTTGCAGGGAAGCCGGGGAATGACTGGGCCTCGATTACATAAGGGATGCCTTTATCGGATATTATCACGTCAACGCCAGCCAGGTTAAGGCTCAGGGCTTTTGCAGCCTTTACAGCGCTTTTTTCCGCTTTTTTGAGGTATTTTTTAGGTATCTTTCTTAGGAAGTTTTTATCTTCTTTATGCCCGCCCTGGGTTATATTGGTTACCACATTCTTGACTAATGTGCTCCTTATTATCCCATGCCTTACCCTGCCGTATAGGATGTAATACCTTATGTCGAATTTTTTGCTGTCTATAATATAGGGGCTTACTGCCTCTTCAATGATGATGTCCTTCTTAAGTAATTTTTCTAGGAAATCCTTCCTGCCAGTAACATCTTTGAATCTCCAGCCGTAGTCGCCTTTCCTGCTTATTATGCTTCCGTTGCGGTATATGAAGTTTGTCAACCATCTGTTCTTATCCAGCCTTGTGATGCCCTTGCCCATGGCGCCGAAATTTACCTTGATGTAGAGCTTTTTGCCCTTGTCCAGCAGCCTGATGATATCCTGTAGTTTCCTTGTTGAGAAGCTTTTCGGGACATTGACATGCTTTTCTATCACCTTTTTTGTAAGGGCCTTATCACGGTCAACCTTGACAGCTTTGAATGAGTTCAGGAAGGTTATGTCCTTGCCTTTGTATCTGTCAAGGATAATATCCCTTACTTTGTCCATGTAGCTGTAGAACATAAGGGCGCATTTCCTGTCTCCATAGATGCGTCCTCTTGTGAAATCCTGTTCAATCCTGGTGTTCCAGTACTCTAACGGGAAGAAAAGGATTATGAAGAGGCCTTTTGACCTTATATCCGGAAGCCTGTTTTTTATTATTGAGCTATAATCGACAGTTTTGAAGATTACCTTGTTTTTCCTGAAAAAACCCCTTTTTCTTTTTAGTTTCAGGAATGATTCCCAATCAATATCATCCCCTATCGCCAGAATTGTTTTCATTCTTTCCTGAGGTACTCTTTCGGCCTTACCAATGCCCTCTGGAGCGGCTTTGACATGTTCTTTACCCCGTTTTTTGCTATGTCAAGAATAAGAGGCAGCAGCTGCTTTGAGTAGCGCCTTGCGCTTGAAAGAGGGGCAAGGGCAGGGTAGCCGTATATGCCGACATGCTTTATGTTGTCTATCTCATACCAGGGGTCGTTAGGGTAAGTGGGTCTGCATGTTTCAATGGGGTTGGGATAATCGACAGAGATGTCAACAACAACAGCTCCAGGATTAAGGAGCCTGAGCATCTTTCTTGTTACGACATAATCTTTTTTATCGCGGTGGTATTTAGGCCACCTGATGCCGTTTATGAGCATATCTTTGCCCTTAAGATGGTATTTTATGCTCTTATATTCGCTTTTTCTGAGGATCTTTACCTTTGCGCCAAGCTTATTGGCAAGGTTTATCGCGCCGCTGGCAACCCTTCCATAGCCAAGGATCAATATGCTGCATTCAGAAGGTGATTTCATGGCAAGATTGAAGGCATATAACATAGCCTGTTCACCGGTCATCTCTGTGCAGTCAACCATCCTTTCACCATGCTCGTTCACAACTTTTTCCATGGCTATCGCCTTTATCTTCTGTTTTTTTATCAGCTTGATCCTTTCCAGGTTCTGCTCAATGTGAAGCATGCTGAAAAGGATGCTGTCTTTTATCATAAGGAACTCATTGTCAGAAGGGCACCTGAGCTTTAAAATCAGGTCATTTGAAAATACCTCTTTTGTCTCGCCTACTATCGTTGCTCCGGCTTTCTTATATTCAGAATCATCAATATATATGCCTTTGCCCAGCCCTTTCTCTACAAAGACCTCGTTTCCTGCCTTTACTAGCTTTTTTACCTCTTCAGGAAGCAGGACTGCACGCTTGTCAGCCAGTCCGTTTTCCTTTGCTATTCCTATTTTCATTTTGTTGTTATTATTGGTAATAAAACCCCGCCGAGTATTATTAATATAAATAAAAAGGTGAGATTTCCTGCTGTGTTTTTATTAGAATAACTCCTTCTTTAAAAAGTTTTTGGTGAATATTAAGCAGATTTAGCATGATTTATGGGTTAATATGTTGTTACTTTTTTGGGGGATTAAGGCTTTCAAGCTTTTTTATCCTTTCCTTGATGTTCTCTATGGTCTTTGAGTTGTCCTGCTGGTTAAGGAGGCTCCCGCATTCAGGGCATTTGAAGTCAAACTCTGTTGCCTGCTCAAAATCAAGGCGGGCGCATGCCTTGGAGCATATGAAGAAATTTCCCTTGTTGAGCTCCTCTTTATGCAGCCTCTCCTTTAGCTTGGCTATCTTCTCTTTTTTCAGCTTTTCTATAAGCTCTTTGACCCTTTTCCTGTTAAATGTCCAATAGCTTATGTACCAGCCCTTTTTCCTGTCTTTCCTTCTTATATATGTAGCTCCATTATAGGAATTGACGGTGTAGAGTATGTTCCTGGTAGTCTGCATGTCAAGCTTGACCTTGTCGGCTATGATAAACTCTGAGACGTTCTTCCTGTTTTTCAGGTATTCAATTATAGGAAGAGCCTTTTCACCCGCAATCTCATTTATAAGGCCATGTATCTTCTTGTTTGTGAGTACCATCTTGTCCTTTTTGATCTTTTGTCTTGCCCCTGCGGAAGTTAGCATCTTCTAGCAGGTACTAATTGCTTTTATTCCCGAATCAGCTTCCATTATCATCTAGGAAAAACCTACAGGGACTTCCCATTAAGCTGATTCCCTTATCTCATCCCTTTTTTTGCTTCAGCCACTTTGTTGTAGACTAGTTAGGTTACTGTTTTGGTCGGCTTTTCTAGCGCTGTCTCTCTGACACCCCCTAGAAAATTACAATAATATCTAACCTTAGGTGAACTTATATATAAATCTTTCGTTTTTGTTCACTAAGAAGTAACTATTTGCTATGTTTCTTGTTCTCATAACAGCTTCTGCAGTATGTATGTATAGTTTTAGAGTCGTTGGTGCTTAGCCTACAGTCTTCTGCTGTCTCTATCTGTTTTCCACAGGACTCACATTTGTTCCACATATTTTACCCCCAATACCTAGGAAAATACCGGGGAAATATATAAACTTTACTATTAAAAAAGAAAGAAAAAATTAGGATTTAGGCCTTGCCAAGGATCCTGAACACTTTTGTGCCGCATTTAGGGCAGACACCTTTCATAGCTTTCATCTTGTTCTTCATAACAACTTCTTTACCATCCTTGATCTCTACCTGTTTCTGACATTTCATGCATCTTCCTTTTACCATTTTTTTCACCTCAAAAAAATATTTCCTATTTTTTTGAAGGGTTAGGAATTCTATTGTTCCTAAGACCTCAAAATCCTGATGATATGAAGCAGATGTCCTGCTGCTGCTTAAAAGACCCGTTTTTTACACATATTGTAGGAAGTACTATATAAATGTTTGTTTTAGCAATCTTTATAAATATCATGTTAAATCCTTACAATCATGCCTCTGAAGCATGGCTGTATACTTCCTTTTAAAGAAAGTTGGTAAAGGAATAAACATAAATGCTATGCTTGGACGGCACAATGCCTCCGTAGCATAGTAGCTATTGCGCCAGGCGTAAAATCTTTTTTATGCCCGCAAAACCTTGGTATTATGCTAAACAAAGAGGTGGAGGTCGCGGATGCAACTTCCGCCGGAGGCTTTTTTGATATAAAAGCTACATTAAGGGCCCATAGTCTAGTGGCTATGACGTCACCTCGACATAAGTGAAGACAGTAAGGCTTTGCTCTTGAAGCGGTGGAGGTCGAGAGTTCGATTTTAAAAAAACGGAAATCTCTCTGGGCCCATTTTTTTCTGAAAGGTTTATCTCTTGGGAATTCTCCTGATTTCCGGCTCTGTTAAAAATCTCGCTCCGCTACGGGTTAGCAACTTCAAAATCCTTGATGTTTGACATTAATAGCTGACGTTCCCCGACGGGTCCAACCCCCTTGTCAGCTTCAAGAACTGTTTAATAGGATTTTGACCTTAGGTTGCTAACCTACATTTTTAACAAAGCCCCGATTTTCCAAAAGATTTATATATTATATATCCGAAGATTAGAGCAATGGCAAAAAAGAGTGAAATAGGTGAAGAGTCTATTAATCTTGAGCTTGAAAGGAGCAGGATCAAGAGGGAGAAGGCCAAGATAGTGCTTAATATGGGGCTTGTCCTTTATTTCGGGTTTCTTATTGCAGGCATAGTGGGGTTTGCCTTTAAGCATATTGACAGTTTTTTGCTCAATGTTCTTGTTGTCTGCGGGATCATTATCCTTATCGTCAGTACACTTCCTTATCTCATCATCGTGCATAAAGAGGAGAAATGGATTTCACTTAAATTATATGAGCTTGGAAAATGAAAGCCCGAAAACTTCGCCCTGTCAGAAAAAAGGCCATGTCGCCGCTATTTTCGACCATCATCCTTATAGGCTTTGCAATAGCGCTCGGAGGGATACTGATGAGCTGGGGCAAGACAGGCTATGCCATGGAAGAGTCTGATCTGGAATGCGGAAAGACAAGCATGAGCCTGATAAGCTATGGGGAGAACAACGGCATATGCAGCAGGGAAAACAGGCTGTACTTTACTATCCATAATAACGGCGAGCTTGATCTTGACGGGATGATGGTCTCGGTATTGGGGGGGGAGGAGGTATATTCTGAGATTATCTACAGGAGAATAAAGGTGGCGGATATAGTCAAGCTGGAGATGGGATATCAAAATAGTGATAAAATAGAAAAGGTTATATTTACTCCAAGGTTTACTTATGCGGAAAGGGAGAGGCTATGCCCTAAGAATGGTTTTTCAATAGAGAACATAGGTGAGTGTTGAATGGCTGGAAGGATAAAAGAAGAGGCGTTTAAGCACAGTCCTAACATGAGTGCAGGGAAAAAGGTATTGTTAGTGTTGCCTGCATTATTAAGCGTGTCATGGATATTCTACCTTGGCTACAGCCCTTCGCCTTATTATGGTATGGAGCTTTTATCACCCTCCGGGACAGGACCGCTGATGATGGCATTAATACTGTTTACCATAGGATACCTGCTGTTCCTTCTGATGATGTTCTCTGAGAATGTTCATGACTTTATCTGGAGGATGCTGGGGCATTGAGTTCCTGGCAGGGTTCTAATTCAGGACCTTTTCAACCAGTTCCCTGGCGTCTTTGCTGTATATAATCTTCCTGCTTTCTCCTTTCTTGTCGCAGACAGCAGCTATCTTTGGTATTAGCTCCATTAATTTCCCTGAGTTCTCAAGAATCCCTATCTTTTTATTGTAATGGAAGGCCAGGGTGAATTCATTAAGGGTCCCTATCTGGCCGCCTATTATGATCACTGCGTCTGCGTCTTTTACCAGGGGAAGGTTTCTTCCTGGGATGCCCTTGCCTGTGAAAACGTATTGGGCGTTCTCTTCAAGCGGGAAGCCGTAATATGTCCTGTGCTCCTCAATGCTTCTGGCAGGGGAATAAAAGACAGCCTTGCCGTTCTCCAGGATGGCGCCCCTTGCTGCTGCGTAAGGGTAGCCGGTGCCGCCGCCTGTCAATACTATATTATGGGACTTGGCTATTTCCTTGCCTATCTCTTTTGCCTTCTCTATGATCTCATTGCTTTTTCCGAGGCCTGAGCCGCATACTGCTATTTTCATTTGTTTATGATTATAGTTTATGTTGTTGTGGGAATGACAGATAGTAAATAAGCCTATCGGAGGATCAAATTGCTTAGTTGAAGACTTAACTCCTATTCCAGAGCTTCAACCATCTTTTCAGCAGCTTTTTTTATGTTCTTGGCGTTATATAAAGCCCTGCCTACGATGGCATGCCAGTTCTCTCCTGCTGCTTTTGCACCTTCTGTCAGGGATCCGCCCTGTGCAATAAGGCCGGGTGAATAAAAGGTCGGCTTTATTCCGAAGCTTTCGAGAAATCTCCTGTATTCCTTAATCATAAACGGCTTGTTTCCCGGAACAACAAAATCCATAACGCCCAGGTTGGCTGCTATCTTGAACATCTGTTTAGGGGCCATGTTAAGGATAAAGCCGCCGGCCCTTTCCATATATCCCTTGTGGGTCATCTCTCCTCCGACGATCACATTGAGCTTTTCCTTGAATGCAGCCTTGATCCATTTCTCCTCTGTGACAGGGCCTGCCATGGGAAATAATATGACGTAATCAACGCCTTTTACAGCTTTCATGAATTTTTCCCCCATATCAGGTATGTCTGTGGCTGCCTTCTGGTGGTCGTATATGATGGGAAGCTTGGTCCTTTTCCTTATGGTCCTGATTACCTCTTTTATGCCGAAGGGGATGACAAGCTCGAACCCTATCTTATAGGCAGAGATGCCTTTAACATTGCATGTTTCCCTGACCAGCCTGTCCAGTAATTTTAAGTTGGGGACATCACAGGCAGGGATTATGCTCCTTTTAAGCTTGATGTGCGCCATTAGCATTATTCCAGAAATAAATAGTATATTAAGGTTTCGTTTACTGAAAAAGATTTATAAGGTTTTTGTCCTTAGTTATTCCACTGCTCAGGGTTGTTCAGGTAGTTCATGGTTATGTTATAGTTATCGTCATCTACTGCCTTGTTATTTTTCATGTATTCCAGGAGCTCTTTCAGGGTTATCAGGGAGTGAAGCTTAGCATTTTCTGCAGCTAATCCTTCTGTGCCGCCCTGCTCCCTGTCGATTATCACCAGGACATCATCGCAGACAGCGCCTTCTTTCCTTATGCCTTCTATAAACCTTATCTTGGACCTTCCGTCTGTTATCATGTCATCGATAAGGACAACCTTCTTGCCTTTTTCCAGGACACCTTCTATGAAGGACTGCGTGCCGTAGCTCTTAGGCCTTTTCCTTACATAGATCATAGGCAGCTTTGCCTTTATGGCTATCGCGGCTGCAATAGGGATCCCTGCTGTCTCTGCGCCTGCTACAATATCAATGTTAAGCTCTTTTACCTTTTTTGCGAGCTGCTCTACTACAGCCGAGAACGAGGCAGGTGAAGATGGAAGGACCCTTACATCAAGATAAACAGGGCTCTTTCTTCCTGAAGCCAGGGAGAACAGGCCGAATTTTATGATGTTAGCGTCGCATAATGCCTTAGCCAGTTTTTCCTTCATTTGCATCACCTGCTGATCTTTTGTTTAAAAAATTCATCCTGGGATCATGATCGTACTTTATCTCTTTTGCCTTTATCTCGTAGATGTTCCCCTTGTCATAGACAATATTGCCGTTGACAAAAGTGGTAATGGGCCAGCCTTTTAATACTTTTCCTTCATAAGGGCTCCATTTTGATCTTGAGAGAAGCTCATCTGCCTTTACTTCCTTTTCCATCTCCATGTCTATCACTGTGAGGTCTGCATCATAGCCTTCCTTCAGCATGCCCTTGTTCTTAATCCTGAATATCCTGGCGGGGTTTTTAGAGGTTAGGGTTATTACCTGCTCAAGGGTCAGCCTGCCCTTATTTACAGCGTCCAGAAGCAGAGGAAGCATCGTCTCTATGCCGGGAAGGCCTGCCTTTTCACCAGTAAGCTTCTCCTCTTTCTGGTGCGGCGCATGGTCGGTCGCTATTGTATCGACTATACCCGCCTTGAGGGCGTTCCACAGGGCTTCACAGTCTTTTTCCTGCTTCAGGGAGGGCTTGACCTCTGCAAGCTTCCCTAATCTTTCCCTGTCTTTCTCTGACAGGAAAAGATGATGGGGCGTGACCTCGCAATAGACATATTTCCTGTTTTTTTTGACATCTTGTATCTCTTCTTCAAGGCTGATATGGCAGGCGTAGAATTTCTTCTTCAGTTTTTTGGCAATCTCGATCGCTTTTTTCAGGTTTTCTTCCTCGCCATGGATTGTGCAGAGCCTTGCTGCCTTCATTATCTCTTTCAGGACATCTAAGTCATCAATCTTCATGTTGCCGGTGGATACGTTCATAAATACCTTTACAGAAGCGATATTCCTTGCTTTTTTTATCTCCTCTATGTTGTCTTTTGCAGAGCCGAAGTGAAAGCCGTAGTTTACTATAGATTTTTCTGCCAGCTTTCTCTTTTCCTCGAGGTTGCTTACAGTAGTTGTAGGAGGAAGGGTGTTGGGCATGTCAAGGATCGTTGTAACGCCGCCTTTTGCAGCTGCTATCGAGCCTGAGAGGAAGTCCTCTTTATGGGTAAGGCCAGGCTCCCTGAAATGGACATGGGAATCTATCAGGCCGGGTATTACTATTTTTCCATTTATGTCGATGACCTCGTCTGCTGTTATCACCTCGTCACTTATATAGGCGATCTTATGGTCCTCTAGCAGGATATGCCTTTCCTCCAGCCTGCCGTCTTCCAGGATCCTGCAGTTTTTCAGAAGTTTGGATTTCATTTCTGTTGGAGCTCCTGTTTTATAAAATTCTCTATCCTTGCAGACATACTTATTCCGTTTTTCTTGCAGTAGTTTCTATATCTGTTAAAAAGATCCTCATCTAGTGTAAAGCTGGGCCTTATCTTGTAGGTTCTTTTTCTGAATCTGCCTGTTCTGTCGAACTCTTCAAATACAGCCAGCATGTCAGGGTTTTCTTCTATTACTTTCTTTGCCTTATCAAAAAATGTTTTTTTCTGCATTTTAGTAAATAATCACGCTTTTTATTAGCCTCATTATCTTATTTATATCTGTTATGTTCTTTTTGGAAATATTCCAGAAAAGCCTGATTAGCCTGTCCTTATCATATTCTATGTTTTTGTCCTTAAGATATGTGGCTGTTAGTATCATAGCAGTTCGCTTATTTCCATCTTCAAATACGTGATCAACTAACAGGCTCCTTACCAGATAGCTTAACTCATACAACCAGCTTTTCTTAGCTTTGATTAGGGATAAGGCAAAATCCAATGTGTTTTCATTATGAAAGTTTCCATTCTCACCTATCTCCTGGTTTATCCTTATCAAATCTTTTTTATTGACATAAGTATAACTCATTTTTATATATACTAATATATATTGGTATATATTATTAATATATAAATCTTGCGGTTTTAAGCAGATGATATGAATAATTGCCTTAATCCACTTTTATATTTTATTACAACTTGGGTTTAATACCCCGATGCTTGCATCGGTATGTATCCAAGTTGTAATGACCAGAAATTTTGGAATAATTGAATTCGCGTAATACCCCGCAGCTTGCTGCGGTTGGGATAGCGGATTCCAAAATTTCTCATTTATTTACTCTGAGTTGTCATTTACTCCTGTGATTGTAATATTCTTTTACTGAGACTTTCCTCCCTGATTTTAGCCTTGCGAACTTTCCCAGCTCTTCAAGCTCTCTTAACTGCGATGAACTGAAGACAGGGCCGTCCCTGCAGACTAGCCGGCTGTTTATGCAGCAGCTGCCGCACAGCCCTATGCCGCACTTTATGAAACGCTCCAGGCTTGCCTGGCACTCTGCCTTGCTTTCCTCGCAGATGCCAAAGACCTTTTTGATCATCATCTCAGGGCCGCAGGTGTATACTGTGCCTGCCTTTTTGCTTATCTCGTCCTTAAGGATTTCTGTGGTGAAGCCATGGATACCGAAGCTGCCGTCATCAGTGCAGCGGATGATCCTATTGTTGTTCTTCTCTATAGTTTTCATCAAAGCCTTGTTGTTGAGGTATAATAAGAACTCCTTTGACCTTGCACCCTGGATTATCACTGAGTCTTTTATCTCTTTGATCAGCGGAAGGGCAGGGGCCATTCCTAACCCGCCTGCAACTATTATCGAGTTGTCTTTTACCTTAAAGCCGTTTCCGTACGGGCCTCTGATTCCTACTTTTGTCCCTTCTTCTATCTTTGAGATTGCTTTTGTGAATCTTCCTTTTTCCTCTATTGTTATGCCAAAGCTGCTCTTTTCCTGGTAAGAGACTGCAAACGGCTTTTCATCCAGCCCTGGAAGCCAGATCATTATGAACTGGCCGGGGCTGTAGCTTATCTTACCATCTAATAAGATGCTTACTGCTTTCGGGGTTTCCCTTATCACCTTTTTTACTGTATAGACCTGGTGCATTTTACTTGAATTAAGATAATCCTTTTATCTCCTTAACTGACTTACAGCCCTCTTTTTTCATTATCTCTTTTATCTCATCAGATACTTTCCTGAATATGTCCATGCCCCTGAAATAGATGCCAGAGCCGATTCCTACCAAGGAGGCTCCTGCTTTCAGCATCTCAACAGCATCCTTTCCGTGTGTCACTCCGCCTACGCCCAGGATTGGGATGTCTGTCACGTCCCTTATCTTCCTTACATTCTCAAGCGCAGTCTCCCTTATTACTGGGCCGCTTATCCCTCCTTTGCCGTATGCCAGAATAGGGGCTTTAAGCTTTGGATGCGATATCTCGTTCTGGACAGTGTTTATAGCGCATACCGCATCTGCGCCTGCACTTTCGCATGCAAGGGCGACCTCTGCTATATTGCTGCAGTTAGGGGTCAGCTTGGGCATTATAGGTATTTTCGAGGCTTCTTTCACCGCTCTTACAAGCTCTTTGGTTAGCTCTGCAGAGCTTCCGAACAGCATACCATCATCCTTGTTAGGGCAGGAGATGTTTAGTTCTATTATCGATGGTGAGTATTTCTGGATGTGTTTTGCGATCTTAACATAGTCCTCAACAGAAGAGCCGTAGATAGATGCTATAAGGGGGACCTTTATCTCCTTCCATCTTTTGAACTCTTCCTTCATGTTAAGGTAGCCGGGTGTCGGAAGGCCCACAGCGTTATATATCCCATCATCAATCTCAACAACAGTTGGATTGTTGTTGCCTTCCCTTTCTACTGGCCCTATGGATTTTGTAGTAACAGCCCCTGCACCGTTATCTGCAGCCCTTTTCAGCAGGTCAACTGATGTCCCAAGTAAGCCTGAGGCAAGAACTAATGGAGAATGCAGTCCTATCTTACAAAAATCTGTTTTTAGCATGTTCCACCCCTTTAGATAAGGATTATATCATCAACTCCCATTACACGCTCGCAATGATGGCACTTTATCTCCAGCGGAGCCTTGTTGACGACATGAAATAATGTCTTTACCTTCTCATTGTTTGTTATGCAGACAGGATTGGAGCATCTTATTATGTTGTCAAATTCAGCAGGAAGCTCCACATTTGATTTTTTTATAACATCATAGTCTTTTATTATGTTTATGGTAGCTTGAGGAGCGACTATGGCTATCTCATCAACCTCTTTTTTTGTCAGCTCTTTCCCCCCGACCTTTACAATGCCTTTTTTCTCAAGGGCCTTGCTTTTAAGGTTGGTGGCTACTGAGACGATGTCCTTGTTCTTGGCAAGGTTAAGGATCTCGACTACCTTGAATGTTGCCTGGGCGGGGATGTGGTCTATCACTGTCCCTTCCTTTATTGCGGATATGCGGAGCTCTTTCTTCATTTTATCTTTCCAAGGACCAGGGCCAGTAATGCCTGCCTTATGGGAATGCCATTGCCTGCCTGCTTAAAGTAGACTGCATTTTTTGTATCATCAAGGTCCTGGCTTATCTCGTCTACCCTGGGAAGAGGATGCATTATTATAAGGTCTTTTTTTGAGTTTTCAAGGATGGATTTATCAAGCCTGTAGGAATCCTTGTACTTCTCATATTCCATGGGGTCAGGGAACCTTTCCTTCTGGATGCGGGTGGCGTACAACACGTCCAGGTTTTTGCTTACTTTTGATATGTCCTCTATCTCTGTGAAGCTTATGTTCTTTTGTTTTAGTTCATTAAGGTAGTGCTTCGGCATCTTAAGGGCTGAGGGAGAGATGAAGAACATGTTTGCATTGAAATGGGAGAGGGCTATAGCAAGGCTGTGGACGGTCCTGCCGTACTTGAGGTCGCCTACAAAGCCTATGTTGATGTTTTCAAGCCTGCCTTTCTCCTTCTGGATAGTGTAGAGGTCAAGAAGGGTCTGTGTTGGATGCTGGTTCGCGCCGTCCCCTGCGTTTATCACAGGTATCGAGGCTGCTTCTGCTGCCAGCCTGGCAGAGCCTTCTATGGCGTTCCTTATGATGATGACGTCAGCGTACTGCTCTACCATCCTGATAGTGTCCCTGAGAGTCTCGCCTTTTTTCAGGGAAGTGACATCGCCTTTTGCAAAGCCGATGGTATTGCCGCCAAGGCGCTTTATCGCTGAGGCGAAGCTGAGCCTGGTCCTTGTTGAGGGCTCGTAGAATAATAAGGCAGCTATTTTATTTTTTAGCAGTTCAGGGTTATGGCTTTTTTCTATCTTTCTTGCTGTTGAAAGGATATACAATAACTCCTTCTTAGAAAAATCGGGTATAGATATTATGTCCCTTCCTTTAAAGTCCATTGTCCTTCAAAAAAGACAGTAAATCAATGCCTATTTAAATGTTTTGCTATAATTTTGGGCTCTTTTGAAAATCTCGCTCCGCTTCGGGTTAGCAGCTTCAAAATCCTTAATGTTTACACTGATAGCTGACATTCCCCGACGGGTCCAACCCCCTTGTCAGCTTAAAGATTCCTTTAATAGGATTTTGACCTTAGGCTGCTAACCTACATTTTCAAAAGAGCCGTTATTATAGAAATCTATTTAAACAACCAAGCACTCAAATTCTCAGGGTGATATCAATGGCTTTTATGGATAATATCGGAAAAACAGATAAGGAGATAAAGGATGCTATCCTTGGGGAGCTGAAGAGGGAAGAGGAGGGCATTGAGTTGATTCCTTCAGAAAATAATGTTTCTCATGCAGTACTGCAGGCGATGGGCTCTGTATTTACAAACAAGTACTCTGAGGGCTACTCGCATAAACGCTATTATGGCGGCCAGAAATTTGTGGACGTTGTTGAGGATATAGCGGTTGAAAGGGCAAAAAAAGCGTTTAAGGTGGAGCATGTTAATGTGCAGCCATATTCAGGAAGCCCTGCTAATTTTGCGGTTTATATGGCAGTGTGCGAGCCAGGCGATACGATTACAGGCCTGAACCTGCCGGACGGCGGCCATCTGACGCATGGCTGGAAGGTAAGCGCGACTGCTAAGTTCTATAAAAGCGTCCCTTACCATGTTAAGGAAGACGGCTATATCGATTTCAAGGAATTAAGGGATATAGCGCTGAAACACAGGCCGAAACTGATGTGGTGCGGCGCTACTGCCTATGTTCGGGAGTTTCCGTTTGAGGAGTTCGGCAAGATAGCCGATGAGGTAGGGGCATATTTTGCTGCGGACATAGCACATATAGCAGGACTTGTTGTTGCCGGAGTTCATAAAAGCCCTGTTCCATATGCGCATATAGTTACAACCACCACACATAAGACACTCAGGGGGCCGCGTGGCGGGATGATAATGGTTACTAAGAAAGGCATAGAGAAAGACCCTGAGCTTCCACAGAAGATAGACAGGGCAATCTTTCCAGGGTTACAGGGAGGACCTCATGACCATACCACAGCAGCGATCGCTGTTGCCTTAGGTGAGGCATTAAAGCCGGAATTCAAGGAATATTGCAGCCAGATCGTAAAGAACAGTAAAGCGCTTGCACAGTCATTGATGGACAACGGGATAAAGCTGGTCACTGACGGGACAGACAACCATATGGCCCTGATCGACCTGACCAAGTTTGGAGCCGGAAAAGGCTTATTTGTGCAGGATGCATTGGACCTGGCAGGGATTACTGTAAATAAGAACACAATACCCAAAGAGCCGTTCTCTCCCTTCTACCCGAGCGGAATCCGCCTTGGAACGCCTTCTATAACAACAAGAGGCATGAAAGAGGCAGAGATGAAGACAATAGGGGGATGGATCGCAGAGATAATAGAAGCGGTTAAGGATTATGAAATGCCGAGAGACAAGGATGAAAGGAAGGAGACGATAGCAAGGTTCAGCGAAGAGATACAGAAAAACCCTAAAATAAAAGAGATAAGGGAAAAGGTCTTGCAGCTATGCAGGAAATTCCCGCTTTATCCTGATATGGGGATCCTGGAATAGGGCAAAAATAATACTTGGATTTTTTATAAGTTCTTTTCCAAAAAGTTTATTAATGAATTTAGATAATGCATTTAAAGATGGCAGCAAAGATCATAGACGGAAGCAGGATCGCTGAAAAAATAAGGGAGGGGCTTAAGAGAAAGGCCTCTAAGCTTAAGGAGAAGCCAGGCCTTGCTGTCGTCCTTGTTGGAGATAACCCTGCTTCTCAGGTCTATGTCAGCATGAAGGAGAAGAAATGCGCTGAGGTGGGCTTCTATTCCAGGAAGATATTGCTGCCTGAAAGCACCTCTGAGGAGAAGCTTTTGGGGATTATAGATGAGCTTAACCAGGACCCTAAGATACACGGGATGCTTGTGCAGCTTCCTTTGCCAAAGCATATAGATGAGCAGCTGGTTATAGATGCAATCCTGCCGCATAAGGATGCAGACGGTTTCCATCCTATCAACATGGGAAACCTCTTTATAGGGAAGAACATCATTGTCCCTGCCACTCCGAAAGGCGTGATAAAGCTGATAGAGTCTACAGGGGTGGAGCTGGAGGGAAAGGATGCGGTTGTTGTCGGGAGGTCTAATATTGTAGGCAAGCCTGTGGCTATGCTTCTGCAGCAGAAGAACTGTACGGTCACGATGTGCCATTCAAGGACAAGGAACCTAGGGGAATACACAAAAAAGGCAGACATACTTGTAGTTGCTGTTGGCAAGGCAAGGGCAGTGACAAAGGACATGGTAAAGAAAGGGGCTGTTGTTATTGATGTAGGGACCAATAAGGTCTATGATAAATTAGTAGGGGATGTTGATTTTGAAGAGGTTCAGAAGGTTGCCGGCCATATAACGCCTGTTCCAAGAGGGGTGGGGCCGATGACGATTGCTTGCCTGTTGGAGAATACCCTTGAGTGCATGAAAATACAGGAGAAGATTCTTTAGGATTGGTAGGTTGTGTTCTTGTGATTATTTAGGGAAGGATTCTTTTTGGTTGTGATTTTCGGCAAGATTTAAAAATAGTGTCGGAACTGCAGTAGGTATGGGTGGAAAGATTATACTTAGAGATATAGATAATAGTGCTATCTCTGTTGATGTAAATAAAGCTAAAAACTTTGAATACCCTATAGAGGTCATTTTAAATGACCTTGGACCTGATCTTTTGACATCTAAAGGAAAACTTCTTGATTTGGGATGCGGTGTGGAAGGAGGTTTAGTTGAACTCTGTCTTAAATTAGGTTTCAGAGCTAAAGGTATAGATCTGCGTGCTAGCGGAGATAAAAGCTATTTGATAAGAGGAAGCTATGATAATATCCCTGAGCCTGATGGATTCTATGATGTTGTAACAGCGCATAAGTCTGCATTCAGGAATCTTGGACCAACCTCTAGAAAGATTATAACAGCTAGGGATGGAGAGAGGGTGTGGCTTGAGGAATATTCTGCCACAAAAAAGAAAGCAATAAGATATCTGGAAGAGGCATTAAGGGTATTGAGGCCAGGAGGTCAATTAAGAATATTCTCAGAGCCGGATATTTTTTTATGGGAGATAATGTCAATCCTCTACAATAGCGGGGTTGAAGTCAAGAGGGAGGAGATAGGGGGTGCTGATCGATATAGGCCGTTTATAAAAAATAATCTTTATCAGGCGGGTGAGGACTGTCTCCATAGGGTTATTTTGACAAAGCTTGAGCATTATGAGGGGCTGAAACTGGGTTGATTATTTTTTTAGAAATAATAGAAGTATGTTTTAGTATTATAACTAATCTAATAACTCTATAATCTTATTACCCATATTAGTCTATTCCAAATATGATTACTATAAAGAAACCATAGCTTACCCAGAAATAAAGTAAGAGTTTAGTCATTTTTTACTTTAAAATCTTTTTTTATTATTTCTATTGCCTTTTTTGATAATTTTTCTAGGTTTTTCAAAGCCCCCTTCCTACTCTCTTCTGATAATCTCATTGCCCCATTCATTTTTTCCTTGTCTTTAGGAGAATCACTTAGATTGAATTTTTGGTCTAGCAATCTATCATACATTGTATTTAAGATATATACTTTATAGTGAATAAACAGCAATATTTTTTTCAATTCAACCGTATTTTTGCCTTTTATTATTGGATCTAACTCATGTAAGTAGTAGTGAACATTAATGTCACCCACATGGTGTGTAGGTAGTTTCCCTTCTTTAAAAGAATCCTTGTACCATTCTAGAATACTCTTCCTATAAATGCCTCCAGGAGCCATATCCTCCCCAGCAATAAAATCTAATTCTACTAATAAATTTTTCAAAGTATTAATTTGTTTTCGTTTGTGTAATTCTTTCTTTCGGTATTCATTATAGAAAAAAACAGATATAGCAATGATAACAGAAAGAAAGGTGAATAAACCTGAAAAGTCAGAAAAAAAATTAGGGTAGGTGACTCCTAAAAGTATGACTGTTAATATAGCTATACTCACAAAGATGCCTAATGAAAAGTATTTTATCTTCTGCATATTAAGAGATAATCTAAGGGTATTTTAATAATTTTATGTGTAAAACCATCTTTAATTAGAAAGGTTGAGGAGCTTTACTCAGAGCAACCGATAAACACCCTTGCAGGCTGGGATTAGAGCAAAGCTCTCTTTTACGCTCAGTAATTCTCCTCTTTAATATTAATACTATTATTATTATATAATACTTTCGATTTATTTATACAATAACCCCACAAAAACCGTAACCTTTAAATAGCACTGCTCATTCATTATTTTACCTATTTAAGATAAAATTGGAGGTAGATTTAAGATGAGCAAGGAAATACAGCCTATATTCATACTGCCGGAAGGCACACAGAGGACCACTGGGAAGAATGCCCAGAGGACTAACATAATGGCAGCCAAGCTGGTTGCAGAGACAGTGAGAACTACACTCGGCCCTAAGGGCATGGACAAGATGATCGTTGATTCTTTGGGAGATGTTACTGTCACTAACGACGGGGTTACTATACTTGAAGAGATGCAGATCGAGCACCCTTCTGCCAAGATGATCGTGGAAGTGGCCAAGACACAGGAAGACGAGGTAGGAGACGGTACAACAACTGCTGTTGTACTGGCTGGAGAGCTTCTTAAGAATGCAGAGTCTTTGCTGGACCAGGAAGTGCACCCTACAATCGTCGCAAGAGGCTATAGATTAGCTGAAAGCAAGGCGCAGGATATCCTTAACAAGATGGCTGAGGATGTCTCTGAAAAGGATACTGACATATTAAAAAAGATAGCCATGACCGCTATGACAGGGAAAGGCGCTGAAAACTCTAAGGAGAAATTAAGCACAATAGCTGTCGAGGCTGTCAGGTCTGTTGTCGAGAAGGAAAACGGGAATACTGTCATTGACAGGGATAATATCAAGCTTGAGAAAAAGGTTGGGTCTTCTGTAGAGGAGAGCGAGCTTATTACAGGCATCGTGCTGGACAAGGAAAGGGTCCATGCAGGCATGCCGAGGTTTGTAAAGAACGCAAAGATAGCGCTTATCGATTCTGCTGTCGAGATAAAGAATACTGAGATTGACGCCAAGATACAGATAACCGACCCTAACCAGATGCAGGCTTTTATCGACCAGGAAGAGAATATGCTTAGGAACAAGGTCGAGAAGATAGAATCTTCAGGAGCTAATGTTGTGGTATGCCAGAAAGGTATCGATGACATGGCACAGCATTTCCTGGCTAAGAAGGGCATTTATGCTGTAAGGAGGGCCAAGCAGAGCGATATGAAGGCCCTGGCAAGGGCTACAGGAGGAAAGGTTGTGACTAATCTTGATGATCTGAATAAGACTGACTTAGGATCAGCAGGCGTCGTCGAAGAGGTCAAGGTAGGTGATGAGGAGATGACCTATATAAGGGAGTGCAAGAACCCTAAGTCTGTCACTGTCCTTGTTAGAGGAGGCACAGAGCATGTTGTTGACGAGGTCAAGAGGGCGATGGAGGATGCCATAGGAGATGTTGCTGCCAGCCTGAAAAGCGGCAAGGTAGTTGCCGGGGCAGGGGCTCCTGAGGTTGAGCTGGCAAAGCAGCTTAGGAAATACGCTGACAGCTTAAGCGGAAGAGAGCAGCTTGCAGTGCAGGCATTTGCAAACTCTGTAGAGATAATACCAAGGACACTTGCAGAGAACGCAGGGATAGACCCTATCGACATACTTACAGAGCTTAAGGCTGCCCATGACAAGGGAGAGAGATGGGCAGGGATTGACGTTTTCAAGGGAAAGGCGGTTGACGCATGGAAGAAAGGCGTGATAGAGCCTTTGAAGATAAAGACACAGGCTGTAAGCTCGGCTTCAGAGGTTGCAGTGATGATATTAAGGATAGACGATGTCATCGCAGGAAGCGGGTCAGGAAAAGGCCCAGAGATGCCTCCAGGAATGCCTCCGGGAATGCCTGGGATGGGCATGTAAGGTATGATTAATTTTTTTTAATTTTTTTATGGTTTATGAAGTTGATTAGTATTTAATGACGTGCAGAGGAAAAAGCACTTGCTCATAAATGAACATTTCGCTTTTTCTAAGGACAAGTGCCATTAAAGATAAAGTGTAATCAAAGATACAGAGGTAAAAAATGATTGAGTTTAAACAGTTTAATTTCAGCCATGGTCTGGCTGAATCTATAGAAAAGCTGGGGTTTGAGAACCCTACACAGATACAGGAGAGATCAATACCTCCTATAATGGAGGAAAGGGACGTGCTTGGAGAGTCTGCGACAGGCTCAGGCAAGACATTGGCTTTTGGCTGCGGGATAATCGAAAAAACAATCCCGGGAAAAGGTCTGCAGGCCTTGGTGCTTACACCTACAAGGGAGCTTGCAGAGCAGGTGAAGGATGCTATCTGCCAGCTTGCCAGCAATAAGCATCTTAAAATAATCTCAGTCTATGGCGGGGTGTCGATAGGCCCCCAGATTGAATCACTGAGGAAAGCAGAGGTAGTGATAGCAACACCCGGAAGGTTCAAGGACCATCTTGAGAGACGGACTATTGATACTTCCAGGATAAGCATCTTTGTTCTGGACGAGGCTGACAGGATGCTTGACATGGGCTTTATAGATGATATCGAGATTATAATAAGATCGTGCCCGAACAGGAAGCAGACCCTGTTCTTTTCAGCGACCATCCCGCCAAGGATAGAGACACTTTCACAGAGATACCTTCATAATCCTGTTAAGGTCTCTGCAAGGAAGCAGGTGGATCCTGAAAAGCTCAAGCAGGTCTATTATGATGTTCCGAGAAACCTTAAGTTCTCTCTTCTGGTGCATCTCCTTAAGAACGAAGATTCGGGGCTTGTGATGGTATTCTGCAACACAAGGAGGTCTACTGAGGCGGTGATAAAAAACCTGAGGGCTAATGGGATAGACGCTGTCGAGATACACGGCGGCCTTACGCAGAACAAGAGGACAAGAGCAATAGAGCAGTTCAAGAGGTCAAAGAAAGGCGTCCTTGTGTGCACAGATGTTGCTGCTAGGGGGCTGCATATAGACGGCATTTCGCATATCTATAACTATGACATAGCAGGAAACCCAATAGATTATGTCCATAGGATCGGGAGGACTGCAAGGGCAGGAGAGCAGGGCAAGGTGATAAACCTGCTGTGCGACTATGACCATGACAACTTCACAAGGGTGCTTAGCGAATACAGGTCATTCTCTATAGAGAACGTACAGATGCCTTATATCGAGAGGATAATGATAAGGAGAAACAGCAGCCCGAGAAGAATGATGGGAAGAACAGGCCCAAGAAGAGGGTTTTATCATAAAACGAGAAGATAGGATGAATATGCACTATTTTCTTATCCTTCTTATTCTAGCCCTTTTTTTCTTGTAGACCATTATCACTCTTGCCAGTGATATGATTATTATCATTTCTATTGCAAATATCACTATGTTTCTAGCCGTGTTTTTCTTTTGACCCAGTCGAATCGGTTTTTCTATCTCCTCCTGTGTTTCATTTTGTATTATATCCTCTTTAACTGTAAGGTCTTCTTCTTTCTCAATACTTTCCCCTCTTATTGCGAAATAACTGAATCCCTTGGTTTCTGCATTGTAATAGTTATATGTCAAGTCCCTTCTTGTGTATCTTGTGGGGATGTCTGCCCATCCCCTGTTATACCTTGAGAGGATAATCTCCTTTCCGGCAGCCCACGACCTGTCTACCCTGAACTGTATGTCTGCTTTCTTGACATTCATGTTCTGAGTGGTTATTTCAAAATAGTGATATGGGTTATCTACTGCGGATATATTTTCTGGCTTCTCTTCCAGTAATGTCACTGTTATCTTTGCTTCTGATGAATCTCTCTCTATATCCGCTTTTAGACTTGTTACGGTGAAATCCCCTATCTCCCATTCTATCTCTTTGCCTTTATACACCTCGTACCATGTTTTTGTTTTTATATTATCTGCCAGCGCAGGAACGCTTCCTCCTCCTCCTCCACTCCCGCTTCCTCCCCCTCCTCCTCCTGTACTTCCTGGCGTGGAGGAAGAGACGTAGTTTACCGTCAGGTTATAAACCGATGAATTTCCCTGATTTTCTAAATTATCATAACAGGTTACACTCCAGTTATGGTCTGCATTTGCCAATGATTTTGTGAATGTTTGTGATATGTTCCTTGTTATCGTCACGTCTGTCTGGTCAATAACGCCGTTTATAATCAAGCTGCAATTCCTTATAGGATTGTCGTCACTGACATTATAGGTGAACGTCACTGTAGAGCTTGTTGTCCAGCTTGCACCATCAGCCGGAGATCTTAGGTTGATATTTGGCGGTGTAGCGTCCTGCACCAGTGTAATAGTTCTTATAGACGTCCAGTTGTAGTTACTTGCTTTATCATATATTGTGGCATTATATAGATATGTTGTTCTTGGAAGGCTTGTGAAGTTGATACTATATATTGCCGTTGTGTAAATTGTCTTATTGACCAGCGCTGTCA
>JAHWHQ010000086.1 GCA_019323195.1 Candidatus Woesearchaeota archaeon
GATACGTATTATTATGCAAAATATTCAAAAAATAAAGGAGTTTCAGGATATATTAAGAAGAAAGGGGATTGATTTCTTTATATCCTGCAATATAGACTTTTCCAGGTTTGATTATGACATTGCTTATTTTTCCGGCTATAATGGTGTCGGGGTGATGATAATTCCTGCCAGAAAAAAGCCTTTTATTATTGTTCCAAGGATGGAGAAAAAAAGGATAAGGAAAAAGGGATTGAAGGTTTACTGCCCTGGAAAAGGAAAAAGGCTTTCTGATTCTACAGAGGAGATATTGAAAAGAAACAAGATAAGAAACAAGAGGATAGGCCTAAACAAGGAGGGGTTCACTTTATTGCTGAAGGATATCTTCAAAAAATCATTAAGGGGGGCAAGATTCATCGACCTGAGAAAAGGGCTTGCCCAATTGAGGGAACAAAAAACAAAGGAAGAGATTGAAATAATAAAAAAAGGGTGCAGGATCTCTGACGAGATAATGAAAAGGTGCTTCAGGCAGTTCAGGAGGTTCAAGAAAGAGGGAGAAGTAAAGGCTTTTCTTGAGTATGAAGCTAAGAAGAAAGGATGCGAGCTGGCATTTCCAACCATTGTTGCTTCGGGATCAAATTCTGCAATAGTCCACCATAACACAGAAGATGCCAGGCTAAAGAAAGGTTTTTGTGTTATAGATTTTGGGATAAGATATAGGAATTATTGCACAGATACGACAAGAACTGTATACCTTGGAAAGCCCTCAAAGAAGGAGATAAAGCTCTATAATCTTTTGTTGGATGTGCAGGAAAAGGCCATTAAGAATGTAAAAATAGGGAAAAAATATGCAGGTATTGTCAGGAAGGTTAATAAAGAGCTTGGGAACTATTCCAAATATTTTACACACGGCCTGGGGCATGGATTTGGGATTAAGATACATGAGGCGCCTGACCTTACTGAAAAATCAAATCATAAGATAAAGGATAACTCTGTATTCACTATTGAGCCTGGGATTTACCTTAAAAGATATGGCATAAGGATAGAGGATGACATATTAGTGAGTAAAAGGAAGGTTGAGATCCTTACAAAAGCAGATAAAAAGCTGTTAATAATCCCCTAACGAAAGATTTATATTAAGGCTGATTAAACAAAAATAAGATGAAATACGATTTAAAAACGTTCAATAAAGAAGTGGACTATTACACTACAAAACTAAGGGACAAGGTAAAAGGCAAGGTTACATTTGTCACCCTAGACCTAAATGACCATAAGGCATTCTACAGCCTGGCTCCTTTATCAAGGGCAATCCATAACCTGGAGGGGGATATGCATGTCATGGTCATCGATGAGAACAAAACCAATCTTGATATCCTGAAGGATATATGGTATGCCTATGATGACTTGACACGAAGAAAGCTTAAAACAAGAAAAACAAGGGCGCTTAAGAGGTTTATTGACTCTGTGGACAAAAGGACAAAAACAAAGGTCTTCAAGGAAATTTTCAAAGGTCCTGACATAGTGCTTAAAGCGAAAAAAGAGGGTTTTTCAGGAACAATAGAGCTAAAATACTGCTACAGATGGAATATAAAATACAGGTGGAATGAACTGTTAGAAACCTCATATAAGATATGGAAACATGGATATGACCTGCAGAAAGGGGAAAAGGCAGGGATATCTTTTGTGATGGTGCCTTCTGAGAAGAATACAGAGCTTCCATTAGAGGATTACCTGGATTCATACTCTCTGGCCATGGCAATGGCTTCTGCTGCAAAGAGGTTTAAGGTAAACCTAAGGGTAGGATCATCCTCAGACAGGTTTTCCTTGCTGGCAAAGCCTGTAAGGACTGCTGAACTTATTACGACCTTAAGAGGATGTGAGCTTAGCAAGGAAGTGGATGAGGATGTTTTCAAGAAATATAAGGCATTTTCAGGCCTGATGAGGATTGACAGGATGGACCTTACACAGGCTGGCTTTGGCATACATGCAAAAGGGTATTACGGAAAGCATTTTTTCGGGGACAGCATAGGGTATCCGTCATTGGACAAGAAAACCAGATGGAGCTCTCCAGGGCAGCTGATGCTAAAAGACAGGTATGAGCCGCAGACAGCTTTAGAGAAAAGGGATCCTGTTATGAGGTATGCTATCACTGAGACTCTTCCGATAGATATCTTTATTGAGACGTGCAATGTTGATTATGACAAGCTAAGGAAGAGGAGCGAGAAGATTAGGGATATTTTTAACAAATGCGAGTACATCAGGGTTATCGGGGAGATGATAGATGGCCATAAGACGGACTTTAGGGTAGACCTTACCTCTAAGGATGGAAGGAGGAGGTTATTTACAGCCCAGGATTCTGACGTAAGGACAATAATAGACCAGGAATACTACAAAAAGACAAAAATAAAAGCAGGGGCGTATGCCAACTTTCCATCAGGAGAAACGTTTGTTACGCCTGAAAGCGTTCATGGTATGATGGTAGGGGATGTTGTTATCAATATTGACAGAAGCTATGTTATCCCTGAGAAATCCCCTATAATAGTAGAGTTCACAGGCAATAAGTATAAGGTAATTAAAGCGCCAAAACAGATTAAAGAGGCGATGGCAAGGGAAAGAGGGGAGGCAAGGCAGAAGATCAATGACATTGAAAGGAGCCAAAGCCTGCCAAAAGATATCATTAGGATTTACAAGAAAAACTTCTGGAACATAGGGGAATTTGCTATGAATACAAACCCCAAAGCCAAGCTGTGCAATTACCTCATTGTTAATGAGAAAATAGCAAGGATGATACATGTTGCTCTCGGCTTAGGCTTTGAGCCTGACAGGAAAACGATGTACCACTGGGATATTGTGGTTAATGCACCAAGGCAGAAACTGGACATATACGGTGTCAACAAGGATAAAGAGGTCAGCTGGGTCCTGAAGAAGGGGGAGTTTGTCGCTTAAAAGAAAGACAGAAATAGAGCATAATCTAAGCAAAAAATTTTTAACTTGCTGTAATTCTCCTGGTTATTTATGCACCAACTAGAGAAAGCGGTAGAGGGCATTTTCGGGATAAATCTTGCCCTTAAAGAGAATGAGAAACTTCTTATCCTTACTGACGAGAATAAAAGGGAGCTTGGCAGGGTATTCCATAATATAGCAAAAAGGTTCACTGGAAGCATAGACCTGGTTGAGATCCCTGTCGGAAAGGTGCATGGTGAAGAGCCCCCTTATGATGCTGCAGAAAGGATGTTAGGCTGTGATGTTGGGGTGCTGCTGACCACTAAGTCCCTAAGCCATACAACAGCAAGAAAAAGGGCATGCGGCAGAGGCGCCAGGATAGCCACTATGCCGAATGCAACAGAGGATATGCTGAAAAGGGCGTTGAATGTTGATTATAAGGAGATGCATGAAAGGATTGCGAGGATTAGTGATATTTTAGACTTAGGGGATGAGGTAAGGATACTGAGCAGAAGCGGGACTGATATAAGGTTCAGCATTAGGGGAAGAAAAGCGCATGGTAGGACCAGCGGCATTTTTGTGGAAAAGGGAAAATACGGGAATCTTCCTGACGGGGAATCCTTTATTGCCCCTGTTGAAGGAAGCGCAGAAGGTGTTT
This sequence comes from Candidatus Woesearchaeota archaeon, assembly GCA_019323195.1. Classification (GTDB taxonomy): domain Archaea; phylum Nanobdellota; class Nanobdellia; order Woesearchaeales; family JACPBV01; genus JAHWHQ01. The sequence continues at coordinate 3,578 of JAHWHQ010000086.1, forward strand.
TTATCATAGATGGGTCTATAGGAGGGATAGGCCATGTAGATAGGCCTGTCAGGGTATCTGTCAACGGCGGCTACGCAGAGAGAATAGAAGGAGGGAAGGCTGCTGAAAGATTAAAGGAACTGCTGGCAGAGGCAGGGAAAGAGGCAGGGAATATTGCAGAGTTCGGAATAGGCGCTAATGATAAGGCTGTAATAACCGGCAATATGCTGGAGGATGAGAAGGTACTGGGGACATCACATATTGCACTTGGGAATAATACTGGTTTCGGAGGAAAGGTTGATGTCGGGCTCCATATAGACGGCCTTATAAAAAAGCCAACCATACTTATAGGGGATAAGGAAATAATGAGGGAAGGAAGGCTGGTATTCTTTGATGCCTGAATGGCATTTATCTCTAATGTTAATAGTATTTCCTACCCAAAACAAACATTTATATACTACTTCTTTCTGAGGATACCTTATAGTATTTATATTACAAAAATAGATTAAAAAAGAAGAGGTGAAAAAAATGGTTTTAGGGGTGCAAGAGGTCACTTTGGCCATAATCGTAGGTACATTGGCTGCGATAGTGTATTCACTGAGGATACTTGTTTTGATGGAAAGGCGTGTTGCCAGGATTGAGATGCATGTCGAGAATGTAGTCGGCAAGGTGATGAGGGAGGAATTAAAGATAGAGAAGAAATTAAAGAGGAGAAAGTAGTCACTTTATAAGTTCCTCAAAAAGTATCCCTTTCATTTCTGCCTTTTCCAGGCTTATCATATAGTTCTTATTGGTTTCTTCCAGGTCCTCCAAGGTCAAAAACAGCCAGTCTTTTCTTTTAAACTTGACTGCTATGTATGGTTCAGCATTAAAGAGCTCTGCGAACTGCTTCAGCTGCTCAATATCCTCCTTTTCGCTGTACTTCCATGGGCTCTTTGCAGTCTTGCCTTCTATTGTCAGCTTTCTCATTTTATTGGTCGCCAGAACATCAGCAGAAGGGTACCTCATTGATCCCGATCCTGCAACTCTAAGGGCCCCCCACCCCTCCACAGCCCAGAACTTATGGATAAGGTCGCGTTCGGCATTTATGCCTATTGTTTTTTTGCTCATAAAAAAATAATTTTTTTATTGTTTATATTTTTATTGTTTATAAACCATAAAAACTAAAGAAAAAATAACCTCTTTCTAATCAACCTTAACGACCATAAAATCCCTTGCAGCTATAGAGTTATTAAAGACGTCCTTGGCATCTTCCTCTACCTCATGCGTTGTTTTATACCTGGCAGAGAAATGCGTCAACACCAGTTTCTTGGCATTTGCCTCGTTAGCCACAAGCCCTGCCTGCCTTCCCGTCATATGTCCGTAAGCCTCCCCTTTCTCCTCTAATTTAGAGCTGTACGTAGCTTCACATATCATCAGATCAGCATCCATTGCCAGCCTGACCGCATTTTTGCACGGAACAGTGTCAGCTATCACTGTTATCTTCCTTCCTTTTTCAACATAGGTCACATCGCTTGGCTTAACCTTCTTTCCCTTGAAGCTGATAGCCTCGTTCCTTTGCAGTTTTCCAAGCAAAGGGCCGTTTGGTATTCCTATCTTCTTGGCTTTCTTGACATCGATGTGCCTTATGTCCTTTTCAACAAGGTTATATCCTAAAGTTAGAACCCCATGCTCCAAAGGCAAAGCCTCCAGGTAGAAATCCCTGTTCTCAAAAACCTTGCCTGATTTTACCTCTTTTATCTCAAACCTTATCCTCTTGTCAAACACAAAAGCCTTGAACATGGCCTCAAGATGCCTCTTTGTCCCTGTCGGGCCGTATATCTCTAATGTCTTAGAATACTCCTCTGCTCCCAAGGTGGACATAATGCCAGGAAGCCCGAAAACATGGTCCCCATGCCAGTGCGTGATCAGTATCTTGGTTATCCTTGTGAGAGGAATCCCTTTCTGCTTGAACTGCCTCTGCATGCCCTCTCCGCAGTCCACCAGGATACCATCATTCTTATATCTTATAAAAACCCCTGACTGGTTCCTGTCTTTTGTCGGAACCATTGAGGATGTGCCCAAAAACGTCACTTCCATTTTAAACAATCAAAATACAACTGCATATTTAAATATAGCGGAAAAACAAATCAAATGCAAACATTTTTAAGTATGATATTAACCATATTGGCAATATGTCAAGAAAGAATAAGAAATCCCATGCTAAGGAAGATACATTAAAAAAGGATTCCGGCAGCAAGGAAAATAAAGAGAAGCAGGAGCCGAAGAAAGAGCCTGTAAAATCCATCTTTGCAGGGGAAAGGGTATTGACAGAAAACTCAGATGAGGCCAGGGAACTCTATAACCAGAGCAGGTACGGCACCCTCCTGGATGATGGCAAGGTCCAGCTTTCCCTTCTGGAAGCCCTTTATCTGCTGGAAAAAGAAAGGCTGATTATTCTTAGCGGAAAAAACAGGCTGCTTAACTTTGAAACATTCCTGAAAAAGGCAAAGAAACTCGAGCCCAACTTCTGGATAAGGTACTGCGTTTTCAAGGACATGCGCAACAGGGGTTATATAATAAAGACAGCATTAAAGTTCGGTGCAGACTTCAGGGTTTATGACCGTGGCGTTAAGCCAGGAGAAGACCATGCAAAATGGATAGTCTACCCTGTGCATGAGGCAAGCACCCTGACATGGTATGAATTCTCTGCCAAGAACAGGGTAGCCCACTCTACAAGAAAGAAGCTACTTCTTGGGATAGTTGATGAGGAGAGTGACTGCACATATTACGAGATCCGCTGGACAAGACCCTAATAAAGGTCCCCAAGCTATTTTTTGTTTTTAAGGCTGTGGTGCAATCCTATGCTACTCCACTTACCATAACCCTATACTTCGTATAGGAACATGGTAAGCTCCGCCTGGCCTTTGCCATTGTTTACTTCGTAAACAAGGCAAACAATGGCACAGACGCCTAGGATTGCACCACAGCCGTTTTTAATAAACTATATAAACTTCTTCAGCTTACCCTGAAATCATGGAAGACACCAAGGACAAGATTCTGCAGTTTATCAGGGAAAAAGGCCCTGTGCTTCCGGCAGACATAGCCCAGCACATAAGCTCTAATATTCTTATGGCATCAGCCCACCTTTCTGAATTAAGCTCTAATAAGAAAGTAAGGATCTCTCATGTTAAGGTTGGCGGCTCCCCTCTTTATTTCCTTCCCGGGCAGGAATCCCAGCTGCAGAATTTCGCAGGCAACCTGCATGAAAAAGAAAAAAAGGCCTATGACCTACTATCGCAGAAAAAAATCCTTAAGGATAACAGCCTTGAGCCTGTTATAAGGGTTGCTTTAAGGGCAATAAAGGATTATGCAGTTCCTTTGCAGGTGAATCTTGATGGCTCCTCTGATATATTCTGGAAATGGTACCTGCTGGCCAATGAAGAGGCAGAGCAGTTGATAAGGCAGGCAATTAAAGGTGTTCAGAAGCCAGAAGAAAAGGAGATAAAAAAACCAGAAGAAAGCACAGTCCAAAAAAAGGAAAATGAGCCTGAAAAAAAGGAGAGTGAAAAACCTGCAGAGAGCATCGTTCAAAAAACAGAAAAACCTCTGGAAACAGAAATTCAGAAAAAACCAGCAGAACCATATAAAAAAGAGAAAGCCAAAAAAATCAACACCAAAAAAACAAGTAGCAACCAATTTATGGAAAAGGTCTTGAGCTATTTTAACAGGAATAAAATAACCCTGTTAAGCAAAGAGCCAATAAGGATAAGCGAGATAGACTTTATCGTCCAGATACCTTCTGCGCTTGGAGATTTAGAGTATTACTGCAAGGCAAAAGACAAGAAAAGGGTAAATGACTCAGACCTGGCATCTGCCTTTGCCCAGGGCCAGCTTAGGAAGCTTCCTGTCCTCCTTATAACCCCTGGCGATTTGACAAAGAGGGCAAAAGAGATGCTGCAGAGGGACTTTAAGGGCATGGGGGTTAAGCGTATATAGCTCCAACTTTCTTTGATACCATTAAAGCATATTAAATCGAAAGATTAAAAAGTTCAGAAGTTTCTATCACAGTTGGAAGGTACAATCATGGGCGTAGCGATAACTGACCTTATATTAAGGAAAGAAATAGGATTGGATGAACTGGCAGGAAAGACGTTGGTAGTTGATGCCCCTATGTGGGCCTATCAGTTCCTTACCTCTATCCGCCAGCCAGACGGCTCTTTCCTTTCAGATTCAAAAGGGAATGTCACTTCCCACCTTATCGGCTTGTCAGCCAGGGTTCCAAAACTGATGGAAAAAGGGATCAAGCTGGCTTTTTGTTTTGACGGGAAACCCCCTAAATTAAAAGAAAAAGAAAGGGAAAGAAGAAAAGGCCTTAAGATAGAAGCAGAAAAAAAATACAAAGAAGCAGTCAAGAAGAAAGACATGGAAGATATGAAAAAATATGCTGCAAGGACTGCCAGGTTAACCGGGGATATGGTTGAAGAGGCAAAAAATCTTCTTGAGGCTTTTGGGTTGCCTGTAATCGAGGCGCCTTCAGAAGCAGAAGCCCAGGCAGCACATATTGTAAAAAACAGAGACGCCTTTGCCGTTGCCACAAACGATGCAGACGTTCTTATGTTCGGCTCACCAAGGCTGGTAAGGAACCTGAACCTGGCTGGCAAGAGAAAAAAGACAAGCAAGCTGGCTTATGAAACAGTTAAGCCTGAGATTGTTGATTTGGCAGAAAACCTGAATAATCTAGGGATAGACAATGATCAGCTGATAGCATTATCCATGCTTGTAGGAACTGATTATAACATAGGAGGGATAAAAGGCATAGGCCCAAAAAACGCATTAAAATTAGTCAAAAAGTACAGGTCAGATTTTGATGCCTTGTTCAGCGAATCAAGATGGGGTGAAAACTTTGATATTCCATGGACAGATGTTTTTTACTTGATCAAGAAGATGCCTGTAACATCGAAATATAAGCTGCAATGGAAGGCGATAGATAAGGATAAGGTGCTTAAGATCCTGGTTGACAGGCACGATTTTTCCGAGGAGAGGGTTAATAGCACATTATCCAAACTAATCAAAGAAAACGATAAGAAAAAACAGAAAGGCCTTAATGACTTTCTTTAGCTGTATATATCTTTTATAAGATTAATGAACAGCTTCTATCTTTTTCTTGTTCAAAGGCTCAACAACTAAAGAGTCAAATAACTCAATCATCTTTTTGACAAAAGGATTTTCTGTATTTAGCTTATACAGCTTTGCATTTCCTATATCTCTTGTAGGTATTATAACCTCAAACGCTATAAGGTCTTTCCATACCCTAAACAATGTAGTCCTTCCTATTCCAGCCCCCTCTGCAATGTCAGAAATAGAATAATCCAGCTCTCTTCCTTCTATTAAAAATTCCAACACCTTTATTTTTGGGGTATTTCCAATAGCTTTAGTAAATATTGTTTCTTCCATCTATTAAACTGTATTAAATAGCATATATTTAAATGTTTCTTTTTTGGAACACATAGGTTTCATAAACAGAACAAACTTTTAAATAACAATAATCCAGACCATCAACAGGAAATTTATGAGTTTGTAAAAGAATAAAAAAATGCCAACATTAAAAGAACACCTGAAAACCAAGCTGACCAAAAAGCAGCTTGCTCTGGTTCCCTCTTCATTTGACATGCTTGGAGACCTGGCAATCTTCTCTGATTTTCCAAAAGAGCTGAAGGATAAAGAAAAGCTGATAGCAGAATCATTATTAAAGCTGCACAAGAACATCAAAGTTGTCCTGAAAAAGACAAGAAAATACTCCGGAGATTTCAGGACGCCAAAATTAAAGATTCTTGCAGGAGAAAGAAGAAAAGAGACAGAGCTGAATGAAAACAATGTCAGGCTTAAATTAGACCCTGAAAAGGCCTATTTCTCAATACGCCTGGCAACAGAAAGAAAAAGGATATCAGAACAGGTTAAAGAAAATGAGGATATCCTTGTTCTTTTTTCCGGTGTAGGCCCTTACCCGCTTGTAATCGCCAAAAACAAGAAGCCAAAGATAATCTATTCAGTAGAGATCAATCCCCTGGCCTGCAAGTATCAGAAAGAAAACATATTGGCAAATAAAGCAGGCAACATAAAGCTCTTTCAGGGAGATGTAAAGAAGATAGTTCCTAAGCTAAAGAAAAGATTCGACAGAATCCTTATGCCCCTGCCAAGGGGGGCCGAGAATTACCTTGCTACAGCCTTAAAAGCAGCAAAAAAAGGCTCAATAATCCATTTCTATGATTTCCTGCACGAGAACGAATTCAGCGATGCAGAGGAAAAGATAGATAAAGCATGTAAAAAAGAAAAGAAAAGGTTCAGGATCCTTAACCTTGTAAAATGCGGTCAGTTTGGCCCTGGGATCTACAGGGTTTGCGTTGATTTCAGGGTTATTAATTAATCCATTTAAGTCTCTGGAAACCTTCCTGGCGAGGAATAATCTTATAAACTCATTCTTATTTTATCCCTATTGGCGTGTGTGATGATTAAGTGAACACCCTAGCTAGCCGAAAGGCAATGGCTTAAGGAAAGTAACTGCTGAACACACGCTCTCTTTATCAAAATGGTAAGGATAATCCAATACTCCTCAAAATACAGGGAACAGACCATTAACTTGATAAAAGAAGTTCTGGAAAGTGAATTTGGGTTTAAGGTTAATAAATCCAAGAGGCCTGATCTTTACGATATTAATGAAGCATATCAGAAGAAAGGAGGAAATTTCTGGATAGCTCTTGAAAAGGATGAGGTTATAGGTACTGTTGGTCTTTTAAATTATGGAAAAAATAGGGGATTCCTCAAAAGGATGTATGTTGATAAGAGATATAGGGGGAAAGGCGCTGCTAAAAAGCTTCTCCTCGAACTCATAAATTTTGCTAAAAACAATAACTATAAGACCATTTTTGTCCCAACAGTTGAAGAGATGATTGCAGCAAATAAATTCTATCAGAAAAACGGTTTCAAAAGAATAGAGTCATTACCAGAGGATTTTAATCTTGAGGAAGATACGGTTTTTTACAGGATGGATATTTGAAAGATAAATTCAGAAGAGGATAAACAATCTTAGTTCTGCACTAACTCTTTTTGTCGTTAGGGGTAGGCCGCCGATTTTAAATTTTGTGAAGCAAAATTTATGGCTTTTTTCTTAGTTGAGAACGAATTGGGGAGGTTAAAAGTTAAAATTCCAAAGGAATTCTAACCAAAATATCTCAGATAATCCTCTCCTTCCAGCTTCTCTTCTGCCTTGACCTTTTCTATGGCTTTGTATAGATCCTCTTTAGTGACCATAGTCCTGTTATCCCTTATAGCAAAATAACCTGCCTCTGTGCATACAGCGTGGATCTCTGCTCCTGAGAAGTTTTCCATATTTTTGATAATATCCTTAAAACTTATTCCTTTCTCCAGAGTCATCTTCCTGCTGTGGATCTTTAATATCTCAGCCTTGGCCTCCTTGTCAGGTATCCCTACCTTTATCAGCCTGTCTAGTCTTCCTGGCCTTGTGATTGCAGGATCTAAAATATCTTTCCTGTTAGTTGCCCCTATTATCTTTACATTATCGAGTGCGTCAAAACCGTCCAGCTCAGCTAATAGCTGCATAAATGTCCTGTTAACCTCCCTTTCTCCTGAAGTTCCGATCTCCATCCTCTTTGCAGCTAATGCATCGAGCTCATCAATAAATACAATAGCGGGTGTTTTCTTTCTTGCCATCTCAAATATCTCCTTGACTAATTTAGCCCCTTCCCCGATAAACTTCTGGACAAGCTCAGATGCGACTATCTCAATAAAGGTTGAATCAGTGGAATTGGCAACAGCCTTAGCCAGCAACGTTTTTCCTGTCCCTGGCGGCCCGTATAGCAATATTCCTTTAGGCGGCTTTATTCCTACTTTCTTAAACAGTTCTGGTTTTTTTAATGGCAGCTCGATAACCTCCTTTATCTCTTCTATCCCCCTGTTTAGGCCTCCAATGTCCTTCCAGCTTACTGTTGGCTTTTCAACTATGACAAACTTCTCCACATTGAATTTTCTTGTGATAGGTACTTTTTTGATTACTGTCAGGTTCTTCTGTTCAACCAAGACCATATCCCCTGGTTTTATCTTCCCGCATGAATCAGATATATTAACGCAAAACTGGTTTCCGTTAGGTACTGTTATAAGCGCAGTTTTTTCATGTATCCCTCTAATCTCGCAGACCATCAAAGGAGGTGATTTTAATTTTTCCAGCTCCTGCCTTAGCTTGTCAACAGTCTCCTTTAATATCCTGTTTTCATCCTCAAATTGTGCAGGGCTTGCAGTATACTTGTAGATAACGCTGTCAAGAATGCTCTTGTTGTTCGTTTCTGATGGTGCCATATTCTCTAATACTCCCTCTTAATTTAAAAATCTTTGGTTTTTCCGGCCTCATAGAAATCCTAGGCGTCTGTGCCATGAATGCCATGATGCCGAAGGCATTCATGGCATGGCCAGGACGGAGCTGACCATGTTCCTAAACAAAGTTTAGGGTTATGGTCAGCGTAGTAGCATAGGATTTCTATGAGGCCATTTTTCCCTGACTATTGTAGCCCCTTATTCTGCTGCATATCAAATAAGAATGCAAACAATAGAAATTGTATGCCTGTAATTATGAACAAGGCTGTTAGGACTGCCTGGTTGCCTGAAACCGGCCCTGTAATGCCGTTGTAGACTATCCAAACACCCATTAAGATTCCGGCAGGTAAAAGCAGCAAACCGATAAAATAAAAGAATATAAGGGGATGAAAATCCTGATAAAAATATTTTGTTGTGGTCCTCCAGAAGAATCTCTTTATCAGTCTTGGTCCAACCTTAAAAATGTATTTTATGATGTTTATCTGTGACTGCCTTTCCCCTTCTATATAGATGGCCCTTCTTGGCACGTCTTTCACCCTCAGGTTATAGACATTGAATAGAACAAGGAAATCAGATACATAGCCGTAGCCTTTCCACGCCTTGTCCCAGTCGACCATGTCAATGGCTTTCTTTGTAATTGCTGTATAGCCATCCTGTGTGTCAAATATGCTCCAGTATCCTGAAGCGACCTTTGTCATCAAAGACAGCATTGAATTGCCAAAAAATCTGTGTTTTGGCATTACTGTATAAGCAGTACCTCCTGAAAGGAACCTGTTCCCTTTTGTGTAATCAGCTTCTCCCTTATATATTGGTTCAAGAAAATTAGGAAGATCCCTTAAATCCATCTGGTTGTCTCCCCCTATCACAACCGCTGCATCAAAACCGTCCTGCGACGACTTTTTATATCCTGTGATTATTGCGGCTCCAACACCCTTATTTTTTTTATGGCTTATCAGCTCAATCCTTCTGTCTTTCCTGGCAGCCTCGCTCACAACCTCTGCTGTTTTGTCCTTGCTTCCATCATCAATGACATAAACCTTGTCTATTGTCCTGGGAATATCTTCTAGAGTAGGCCTAATCAGCTTCTGTTCATTATAAGCAGGTATTACCAATGACACTCTTAGATTTTTATACATTCTTCCACCTTAGCTTAGTTATTCTTGAACCACTTAATTGTTTTTTCAAGTCCTTCCTTCAGCCCCACCTTGGGTTCCCACTTTAGTATCTTTTTTGCTTTTGTTATATCTGGTTTTCTTTTTTTTGGATCATCCTGTGGCAACTCCTTAAATACTATCTCTGATTTTGAATCTGTCAATTCCACCACCTTTTTAGCCAGCTCTAGGATTGTAAACTCAGTAGGGTTGCCTAGATTAACAGGACCTATAAAGTTATCATGATTCATCATCCTAACAATTCCTTCTACCATATCCGATACATAACAAAAAGATCTTGTCTGTTTCCCATCACCATATACAGTAATGGTCTTCCCATCAAGTGCTTGCGTAATGAAATTAGAGACAACCCTCCCGTCATCCCTTGCCATCCTTGGGCCGTAGCTGTTAAAGATCCTGACAACCCTTATGTCAACCTTATTCTGCCTGTGGTAGTCAAACATTAAGGTTTCTGCACAGCGCTTCCCCTCGTCATAGCATGACCTTACCCCTGTAAAATTTACATTTCCCCAATAGCCCTCCTTCTGCGGATGCTCCAGTGGATCACCGTAAACCTCTGAGGTAGACGCCTGCAATATCCTGGCCTTATGCTTTTTTGCCAGCCCAAGCATATTGATAGTGCCTAATATATTTGCTTTTATCGTTCTTATAGCATTGAACTGGTAGTGCACAGGTGAAGCAGGGCAGGCCAGGTTATAGACCTGCTCTATCTTTTCATCATCAACAGACAGCGGCTCTATTATATCATGCTTTATAAACCTGAAATTGCTATTGCTCATAAGATGTTTAATATTCCCCTTGTTGCCGGTAAAAAGATTATCTACACATATTACCCTGTTATTCTTAATGAGCTTGTCACATAAATGAGACCCAATAAATCCCGCTCCTCCTGTTACCAGCATGTTCATCTTGCATCACCTTCTATCAGATGTGGAACACTTACATTAGTTGTGCGCCAAAAACATAATGTGTCGGGGTGGGCACATAAATCTAGTTGTATACTGGTGGGGAGGTTCAAATTCAAAACGAAGTTTTGAATTTTCTTAAATCCCGCTCCTCCTGTTACCAGTATGTTCATCTTAAATACCCTTGAATTCTCTTATTTTTTCACATACATATAATATCTGCTCATCGCTTAGTTCAGCATACATAGGCAAAGATAATATCTCATCTGACAGTCTTTCTGCCATTGGAAAATCACCTTTTTTATATCCTAAATGCCTTAATGCCGGCTGTAAATGTAATGGTATGGGGTAATGTATTCCTGTGCTTATTCCGTTTTTTTTCAGGAATTCTTGCAGTTCATCCCGTTTTTCTGTTTGTATTACATATAAGTGGAAAACATTCCTTATTTCTCTTTCGATCTCCGGCGTTTTTACTGCCCCCTTAAGTTCCTGATTATATAGTTTCGCATGTGCTATCCTTTTTTCTGTCCAGCCTTCAATGTGTTTAAGCTTAGCATTAAGGATAGCTGCCTGCAGAGCGTCGATTCTTTGGTTGAATCCTATCTTCAGGTGTTCGTATTTTGATATTCGTCCATGATCCCTCATCATGGCTGTCTCCTTTGCAATTTCCTCATTATTAGTTACAACTGCCCCCGCATCACCATAGCTTCCCAGGTTTTTTCCGGGATAGAATGAAAAACACCCCATGTCGCTTATTGGGAGCCGTTTTCCTTCAAATTCTGCCCCATGCGCCTGAGCACAGTCCTCAATTATTGCCATGCCCCCAACAACCTCTTTCAGTCTTGGAATATCTGCCGGTTTGCCGTATAGATGAACCGGAAGGACTGCCTTTGTCTTATCAGTTATTGCTCCAGCAACCTTATCAATATCTATCAAACCATCTTCCTTAACATCAACAAAAACAGGTTTAGCCCCTGCCTGGGATATTGCCTCTATAGTTGCTATAAATGTGAATGCTGGGGTAATGACCTCATCACCCTGCTTTATGCCTGCTGCCAATAATGCAAGGTGCAATGCTGACGTTCCTGAACTTACCCCTACAGCAAACCTTGCCCCGCAGTACTTGGCAAAGTTCTCTTCAAAGCTTTTCACAGGCTTCCCCATTATGAATGACGTATTTTCAACTACGCCTTTTATTGCTCCATCTATATCTTCCTTAATATCCCTATACTGTGCTTTTAGGTCAACAAACGGCACATCCATTCTACTTACCACCTTTTATTGAAGAAAAAAGAGAGTTATTTATAAATATTATTGATTATTAGAAGACGACATAAGTAATGCATGATAGATTTCGTCTTCTAAGTTGTAAAAGACAAACAAAATTATGCAAAACTTTTGTCTTTGTTTATAAAGTATAAAACGAAGTTTTTAACTTTATGAACTAGAGAAAATTTCACAAATTTAATAGATTATGAAATTTTCTTGTTTACTATATTGGTAGCAGACTAAAGTAAGTTATAATATATTCACAAAAATTCGTTATATTTTTAAATAGAACTTAATTTCTATGTACCTAGACGGCCATAGGGGCTTGGTTCCACCCGATCCCTTATTCCAGTGGATCTGGAAGGGAAGTTCGAACTCGGAAGTTAAGCAAGCCTCCGTTCTGGGGAGTACTGCATTGCGTGGGAAACTCAGAAAGCTGTCACCCTTTTTTTCAGGTTTAGTTTCTTAATTTTGTGATATCTTTTGAAGAAAATCATCTACATCTACAGTCTGAAGTCTATCTTTGTCTGAAGTTAGGCCATTATTCAACTGGACCGTAGGCTGATATATATTTACCCTATTCTTCCCTCCTTTTTTTCCCTCTTTTAAGGCAAGGTTAGCCTGGCTTACAACATCCTTCCATATCATATCTCTATATCCCATTGCAATTCCCATAGAGATGCTTAATTTTTCACCATTTTCTTCCATTTTTTTTGCTATATCTCCCAATCCTTTTTTTCTAAGCGTACTATAGAAAAGTTCAGTCCCAACTTTTTCAATACTTTCTCTTACCTTTTCCCCAATTTTCATGGCTGTTGCCTCATCTACATTCTCCACTATAGAGATAAATTCATCACCTCCCTGCCTTGCAGTCCACCCTTCCCTTAATCCAAATCCATCCTTGATAAGCTGAGATACAGTCTGTAAGGCAATATCTCCTACCTCATAACTATAGATATCATTCCAGTGTTTGAAATTATCTACATCACATAGAAAGACAGAATAACTATCAGCAGTTGGCGGTTTTCTCTCATCTAAGCTCCTTCTATTGTACATCCCTGTAAGAGAATCAACATATGCTATCTCTTCCAGCCTTTTTGTCTTATTCTTCAACTCTTTTAAACTATTCTCGTGCTCTTTTACCTGATTTTCCAACCTTTTTTTATCATTTTCAATCTTCATTATTGAAAGAAAATATATCCTATTCGATATTTCTTCAATGCTCTCTGGATCATATAGTTTTTCTTTATTTTTTTCATCTTTAGCTATATAGTCTTTCAAGGAATAGAGGAATTCGCATCTCTTTATAGGGCCTTTCCCATGTAGTTCTGCGATTAAATTTACACAATTAATTTGATTATCTTTATCATGCGATTTAACGAAATTCACTACAATATCCTCAATCTTACTTCCATTGTCTGCATTATATCTTACTCTTTCTTTCTCCTTTGCTTCATACATATTATTTACCTTTAGTCCATACTTTTTAGAGGAGAAACCTCAACTTCCTATATAAACCTTTCGATTTTGTAATCACTTTTTAGTAATAATATCCTGCTTAATCTTTAATTTCTCCCCTCTAAAAACCCCCAAACATCTTATTTCACAATCTTTTTAAAGGATTGATTATTCCTTCTGATAGGTGTTTTATGAAAATAGGCTGTATTGGAGGCGGATACGTAGGCCTTACTGTAAGCGTCTGCCTTGCAGAATTAGGCAATGACGTTATCTGCGTTGATATTGACGAAAATAGGATTAATGATTTAAATAATGGCAAAATCCCAATCTATGAGCCAGGACTGGATGATATGCTTGATAGGAACTTTAAGGAGAAAAGGATTTCTTTTACTACGGATGTTAAGAGAGCTGTTGAGTCTTCAGACGTCATCTTTATAGCTGTCGGCACCCCGATGGGCA
>JAHWHQ010000087.1 GCA_019323195.1 Candidatus Woesearchaeota archaeon
AGAGCACAATTTCACAGGTGTCGCAGCCAATTATTCCCCCAACAGCCTGAACAACGAGTATTACTACAGCTATACAGGTATAGAGGCAGGGAACTACACATACAGGTGGTACATGAATGACAGTGTCGGCAACGCGAACAGGACCGGCCAGTGGGCATTTGAGGTTTCCGCTGACGTCACCCCTCCAAACATAAGCATAACATCCCCTGCGAACTCCTCAACATGGAGCTCCTCCTCCACAGTAACCTTCACCTACAATGTGACTGACAACGGGAATATAGCAAACTGCAGCCTGTCGATCGACGGCTCTGTTGACCAGACAGGAACTTCAATAACCAAAAATACTCCCCAAACATTCTCAAAATCCCTTGCAAACGCCCAGTACAACTGGAGCGTGAGCTGCTATGACTCTGCAGGCTACATGAACAGTTCAGAAGCTTACTACCTCACTGTAAGCTACACAGCCCCGACAAGCGGAGAGACCAGCAGCGGAGGTGGCGGTGGCGGAGGAGGTGGCGGAGGAGGCGGATCCTCTCCTCCAAGGGAAGTCAACCTGGACATAAGGCCGGAAGCAACTTCAGAGGAAGGGATCACGTTAAGCCAGACCCAGTACGACATATCAAGATTCACCCTTGACAAAGAAGAGCAGGTAATAGAGATAAAAAAGCTGAGGGACGACTCTGTGACCATCGATGTGGCAGGCATGTCCTCCATCTTTAAGGTTGGTAACAAAAGGGAATTTGACATAAACAAGGACGGCATCCGCGATATATCCATTGAGCTGAAGAAGATAGAAGGAGGAAGGGCGGAGATAACATACCGGATCTTTGCCAGGCCAAAGGAAGAGCAGGAAGAGACAGGGAAAGAGGCTGCAGAAGAAGAGCCGGAAGAAGAGAAGGTAAGGAGGATGGGAGAGATGCCCGCCCCGTTAACCCGCCAGGAATCCATGTTCTATCTTGCAGCCCTTATAATATCCAGCAGCCTCCTGGCTGCTGTCCTGAGCCATCATGCATACCATGTAAGGAAGATAAAGAGGGCCAATGACCCGTTCTACCAAAGCATAGAGATGATAAAGGAAATAAACCTTCTTATGGCAAAAGGCAGCATAAAAGAGGCAAAAGAGATATACTCCAGACTGCAGCTGGCCTACAGGAAACTGCCCAAGGACATGAAGCCGATCATCTACAGGGAATATGTCAAGGTACAGAGGGGCATAAGAAAAAAGCCCAGGAAACAGGTTCGCTAGGTTCCAAATGCCTGCCTGACATGTGCCTGCCCCCATTATTCTTACAGAGCGTAAAAAATAAGAGGCTGTGTCGAAAATCCCGCTCCGCTTCGGGTTAGCAGCTTCAAAATCCTGAATGTTTAACATAATGGCTGACGTTCCCCGACGGGGTGGCTAAATGCCATAAATTTTGTTCAACAAAATTTAAATTGACCCCCCCTTGTCATCTTTAAGTTTTCTTTAATAGGATTTTGACCTTAGGCTGCTAACCTACATTTTCAACACAGCCAAAAAATAAGAGAAAGATTTATATAGAAAAAAGGGCAGGAAACAATAGTTTATTTTAAATCAAAAGGGGGTTTTAACAGGTAAAAAAGAGCACTTAACTGGCTGGATAGGGATAGGGATATAAAAGCAATGAACCCAGGCAAAAAATTTCAGGCAGAAAATGGATAAAAAAAGAACAAGGATGCTCTTCTTAAGCTTATTATTATGCAGTTTGCTATTCCTAACGCTCCTATCAACATCATCTGCAGCTCCCATGCCAAAAGGCATAGACGGCCACATCTACGAGCTGGACGGCCTTACAACAGTCGGCAGCGGCGTTGATTTCAGCGTCCATGACATAACAAACGGCCAGCTGATACAGGGAAAGACAAAGAGCGACGGCTGGTACTCTGTCTCACTGAACGGAAATGACGGAGATCTGATAGTAATAAGGGCCTGGAACCGTTACCATTCATCCAACAGGAATGTTACGCTTACAAGGGTGATGCATAATGTTGACCTTCTTCTTAATACCAACAACCCCCCCAATATAACCTCAAGCCCGATCACAACAGCCTATGTTTCCCATAAATATGAATACTATGTCAATGCCAGCGACCCAGAGAATGATGCGCTGAACATCTCTCTTCAGGAAAAGCCTGAGGGCATGGAACTGGAAGGCAGCGTTATAACATGGAAGCCCTCAAAAGAGCAGATAGGAAACAATACGGTAATAGTCAATGTCAATGACAGCGAACTAGGCTCCTCCCAGCAGTTTAATATTACCGTCTATGCCAACAAAGGGCCCAAAGGGCCGGAAGGCGGCGGTGGCAGAAAACAGGATAAGAACAGGAATAAAACAAAGGAAAAAGAAAAGTCCAATATCCCAGTAAAAACAAAAATAATTGAAAAACCCAGCGCTACAATAGAAAGGATTACCATGAAAGGGAGGATAAAAGAAAAGCAGAGGTTAGATGTAAAAGAGCTTCTGAAAAGGCCTGACAATATAAGGGGGCTGTACAAAAAGGTCTACCGCTATCTTGAGATAAGGCCTGAAGAGGAGATAGAAGATCTGGAGAATGTCGTTATAGAGTTCAGGATAGAAAAAGGATGGCTTGAGGAGAATGGTGCAGAAGCCAGTGACGTGACATTAAACAGGTACACGGACAATAACTGGGAGCAGGTATCAACAGAGCATGTCAGCAGCAAAGAAGGCTATGCTCATTACAGGGCACAGACAAGCGGCTTCAGTTATTTTGCTGCCTCTCTCAAATACATAAAAGAGCCGGATAAGATAACGATAACCGGCCCGAAAGATCCCCATGTAATCTCAGGGATCATTTACTATAGCAGCAGAAAGGCCCAGGTAAAGCAAGGAACAGAAATCATGATAACAAACACAGCCACAGGAGAGGTTTTTGAGGGAAGGACAGGATCCCCGGAAAACCCAGGAGATTACTACATGATAATCAGCGGAAATGAAGGCGATAATATTGAGATAGCTGTCAAGGATGGATTCATCCAGCAAAAGACCTCCATAATCCTGGAAGGGGACAGGAGTTATGCTGATCTGGTCCTGACAAGCAAAGGCATGTCAGCCATTACCGGAAATGCAGTTGCCCCTCTCACACCTGTATCCAAAAAATCCTCTATTGCAGCGATAGCTGTTCTGCTTCTTGCATCATTGGGATACCTGGGGTATAAGAAGGAGATATCAAAAAACCCATAAAAAAATAATTTCCATCAAAAAAGGTCTTTTTTCTTCAAGGCAATTGTAATGTATACTACAGAATACAAATCATTATAAATAAGTATATACAAAATAATCTTTTGTATGTACAAAGAAGATGAAAGCCGTTTTGAGGCCATAGTAAGAAAGGCAGGCAATTCTTATGTTATTACAATCCCAAAAGAGGTCCTTGCCAAGCTAAGCCTGTCCTCAAACTCAGGCATAAGCGTAAACATAAGGAAATGGAAAAAATAGAATAGAACAAAAATGAACCCTAAAAAATGCCTTTTACTGCCATATATCGCCTTATGCCTTATCCTGCTGTCCTCCATCATAACTGCCCCTCCTCCAGGACCGCGCATTATAAACGGAACAGTCTACAACAAGGACGGCTCATATGCCACCGGAGGAATCCCCCTTACACTGAATAACACAAACAACTCTGATTTTGTCAGGACAACAACAAACGGCACCGGCCCGGATTATCTTGATGCATCATATTCATCTGTCATAAACGGCGCTGACAATGACACCCTGATCATAATAGCCTGGAACTCCACATACTATGGGACAAACGCAACAGACAACCTTTCTTCAGAAACAACATTCCTCAATGCGATCCTGAGCACAGTAAGGCCAAGCGAGACAAATGTCACGACAACATCCCCTGCAAATGACACCGTATTCAACATAACAGGCTATTTCAATTTAACAGCAGAAATCGCCATAATAGGTGGCCAGGACGGGACAGGCTGCTCTGCTGATATAGCCTTAAGCGATAATGATGTATTAAAGCTTGCTCCTGGAGAGACCTCTACCAAAAGCCTTGGAGACATCAGCCTCGGCTCCTCCACAACAACATCATGGAACATAACCGGCAACCTGACAGGGAATTCCAACATAACAGTCCATGCAAGCTGCACCTCTGACGGCCTTAATTTCGACAGCCTCGACAGCTATACTTCCTCAAACATAACTATACAGGATATAGACAGCCCTGAGATAAAATTGGAATACCCCCATAATAATTCAAAACGGACAATAAGTAACGACCCTGTAATCTTCAGGTATAATGTCTCAGACAGCTCTGACATAGCAAACTGCTCGCTGATAATAAACGGAAAGATAAATAAGACAAACCAGACCATAACAAAAGAAGCGTCACAGAGTTTCGGCGTTGTTCTGCCGAACAGCACATATAACTGGAGCGTGAACTGCACTGACAACAGCACAAGCCTCAATACAGGATCCTCTTATTCTTTCAACTTGACAATAATCCCGGAAAGAGCACCTTCAATAACCAACATCCTCATCGATAATCCAATAGACCTGGAGATAGGATTGGCAAGGGCAGTATATTGCAATGCCACAGTAAATGATGAGAACAACATAAGCGGCATAATAAAGATAAATTCCACGCTTTACCACCATTCATCTGAAGCCATTGCAGATGACGATAATAACAACCATTATACGAACAGCACATGCAGGAACATATCCATAGGGGAATACGGGATAAACATAAGCTGCTCATTTGACATATATTACTATGCAGACAACGGCTCCTGGACATGCAACATCAGCGCTTTTGATGACAGCGGCCTGTCAGGGTCAGGAAATAAGACGACAACAGTAAATGACCTTCTGGCAGTAGAGGTCTCCCCAGGCATTATCGACTATGGGGAGCTGGAACCAGGACAGGTCTCATTGCAGGACTTTAAGGTCAATATAACAAATTTAGGAAACATAAACTTTAATATAACAGTAGATGGTTATGGGATAGGCAATGGCGATGGCCTTGCGATGGGCTGTGAAGAAGGCAGCATTTCCCTGATGTACGAAAAATATGCCAATATTGAGGGCAAAAGCTATGATGACATGGCAAACCTTACGGATTCACCTGTCCAGGTGGGTAATATGACATTACCACAAAGGACTAATGACACAACATATAAAAATGATAGGAACCATACATACTGGAAGATAGGCGTTCCGGGAAGCACAAGCGGAAGCTGCACCGGCTATGTGACATTTATAGCGGTCTTGACCTAAAAAAAGGAGCAAAAAGATGGATAGAAAAAACCTTAAGATAACATTTCTCTTTTCCATTTTCATAGTGCTCTTCATCCTCAGCACAGGGTCTGTAAGGTCAATAGACTACAGCATAAGCCACAGCTGTAACAAAAACCAGTGCGTTGAAGGAGAGACAGCCGAATGGCATGTATCAGTAAGCAGTTACGGCGACCTAAAGACAGAGGTCATATCTATCGAGCTCATAGACAGCATAAACAACAGCATGGTAGCATTCTTCAACGCGACCTACAAGCCCTTCACCGACCAAAGCAGGGATATATTTGTAATCCTGCAGGAAACAAAAACAAAGACGATCAGCGGCATAATACCAAAAGCAAACAACAAAAGCAGCCTGTTATATTACCCCTGCTTTACTACAGCTGTCAAAAACCCTGAAAATGTAAGAGATGATATATACAGCATAAGGGTCTGCTATGAACAAAATCCAGAAGCGATGCCTGTCCTGGAGTGTGTCTTAAACTCCTCCTGCGCTTATGACGGGTTCTGCAAGGAAAACAGATGCACCAGGCTCAGCTGCAGGGACTGCCAGTACCTGCTCTCCCACCGGTGCGCGGATTATGAATGCTGCAACAACAGCGCATGCAGGATAGACCAGGCATGCATGGACAAGAAATGCATTAACCTGACCTGCAGTCTAAGGGAATACCTGTTCAATAATTCCTGCCAGCCCCTTAACTGCTCCTACAACGAGGCTTTTATCAACCATAGCTGCGTACGATTAAACTGCAGCGGTGATGAGTTTATCCAGGACCATAGCTGCGTACGATTAAACTGCAGCGGTGACGAATATGCCTCCGACCATGAGTGCATAAGGCTGGACTGCAGCGATGATGAATATGCCTTCAACCAAACATGCAGGAAGCTGGACTGCCTCTACAACGAGACCATCGAAGACCATAGCTGCAAGCCCCTTAACTGCTATTTCTTCCTAAGTGCCGTAGACCACCGGTGCATAAGGGACAACCGCTTGATATTCAAGCTAAGCATAGAATCAGTAGTTGTCCTGATAATCATATCTCTAATAATAATAAATATAAAGAAATACAGGTTAGAGGAAAAAAATGCAGGGAAATAAGAAGCCATTTGCCATATTAGCATACATCATGCTTATAGGTATATTAAGCTCTCCTGCCTATGCTGTAAGCATCGGCGTAAGCCCCGGAAGGGTAAACTTCGATAACCTCCTTAAAGACGGCTATGCCGAAAGGACAGTAAGGATAACCACAAACTCCCCCCAGGAGCTGACAGCCCATTTTGAAGTCAGCGGCGAGATTGCAGAATGGCTGAGGTTTGAGCCTGAAAGCAGCTCATTCAGCCTTTCCTCAGGCAAGCCGCACCTTCTTAAGATAATCATAATCCCCCCTAATGATACAAGGAGCGACAGCTACTCAGGAAAGATAGATATTGTGACAGACAGGTTCGGCAGCCCGCAGGGCAGGGCTGGGAGCCTTATAAAAGCTGCAGTAACCCTGTCATTAAGCGCAAAGATCACAGACGCCGAAACGATAGCATGCAGGGCCGGCGCCTTTGGCATCAAGGACATCGAAGCAGGGTATCCTCTTGAATTATCATACAGAATAAACAACGACGGAAACGTAAGGATAAGGCCAAAAGTAAAGCTTGACATATTTGACCAGCTGCAGGAAAACCTTATAATATCAGAAGAGTTCACAAGCCCGGAGATACTGCCGACCGTTGAAACCATATTCTCAAAAAAGATCCAAAGCGAGGGCCTGGGCATTGGCCAGTACTGGGCAATAATGGCCGTAGAGGAATGCAAGGCCAGCAGCCTGCTGTCTTTCAGTGTTGTGGAAAAGGGCGGGATTATCGACAAGGGCACCCTTGAGATGCTAACAAACAAGCTGTGGGCCTATGTTGATGAGCCTATCGAGATACTTGCTGTATTCAGGAATACCGGCCCGAGGATAGTATCAGCGAGATTCAAAGGGGACATCAGGCTTGATGACAAGATAGTAGAGGTCATCGAGACCGAGGAGATAGATGTAGCAAGCGGTGAAAAGGCGGACCTCAGGGCCTATTTCACGCCTCCAAGAGCAGGAAGGTACATTGTCACAGGAAGGGTCCTTTACAACAAGAAGCTGACATTTGAAAAAGGCAGCATAATAAACGTAAACCCCAGGCCTGAAGAGAAGTCAAGATTCTTCCTTCTGCTGATATACCTGATAATATTGGTAACGATAATCTTCATGGCAAGGAAGATAATAAAAGCAAAGAAAAAAATCTAGACGGATTCACGCATTCTTTCCTACAGCAAGGGCATCCTTGTTTATTTTCCTCAGCCACATAAGCCCTATACGTATCATCTCCTTGTTAAACCTGTCGCTTATCCTGTAGACCTTCTTATAGAGGTCATAATCGATCATCCCCATCCCCCTGAGCGGAGTTAAGATCCTGTCATAGAACTGCCTTTTGTTATAAGAAAGCTTAACCTCTTTCCCCTTATAGGGCTCCTCATTGATCACTGTGACAAACCTTCCTTCATGAAGCTCTGTCGCCAGCAAAGACATCTGTGTCTTTGTTATCTCACCCCCGTTATCCTTCATATAGTTGATCAATACCTCTCCAACTATCTTCTGCTGCGGTGTTGCAAAGATTATCTCAAATATGTCCTCAGAGAGGTTAAACCTGTCAAAAAGTATTACCATTTACCCACCCCAGTAACAGAAAAGGCACATTAGTATATAAAAGTATGGTTAATAAGGATTAAATAATTAATTAAATAGTGAATTATTATAATTTTTAAATTAAAATCTTAAAGAAAATAAAGTAGTACTATAATTAATTAAAAATAGAAACATTTATATATTCATTCAATCCTGATTAAAGAAAAAGGCAAAATTTCCCGTAAAAGCCGGGAAAATATTCAGGGAGCTCAGCCCTGGTGGGGATTTTTTCACAAAAAAATGGAGCTTGAAACACTGTTCACAGAGCAGAAATGGAACATCCTGAAATCCCTCTGTGAGGATAAGTTCTCCCCTCTCCAGCTTGCCCAGCGCTCAAACACCACCATCGCCAACATAAGCCAGCAGTTGAGGCTTCTGGAGGCGGCTGAGCTGGTAAAGAAAGAAAAGGTTCAGAACCGTGACAAGGGCAAGCCAAGAACCCTTTTCTCATTATCCCACGACTATGCCTATCTTATCTCTACTGTAAAGGATTTTGCAGGAAAAAGGCTTCTGGAGCTGAGCGATTACCACAAGGTAATACTCAGGATACTTTTCCTGGAAAATCCCGACCTTCATTACTACCTCTCAAAGTTCTACTGGAAGATAGAGGATTACCTCAGCCAGATAGGCATGATCATCGTCATCCCTGGCATGGATGAGATAAAGCTGCTTATAGTATCTGAAAAGGCAAAAGAGATCGAGAAGAAGCTGAACAATGTTGTGGTCAAAAAGCCGAAAGGCAGCCCGAAAACCATCAGGACGCAGGGCATTACAAAAAGCGACCTGATAAGGCTTGCAAGAAAAGGCGATGACCCTTTCTCTTCCCTGGAAAGCCTGCAGGTCATCTATGACCCTGGTGGTATGCTGCCAGAGCTGAAAAGGCAGAAAGGAGGTAGATAGCTGAAAGATAAAACTTCACAAAAAAGGGAGTAAGGCATAACCTGCTTTTATTGACTCTAAAACACCTCGTTGATAATAATGCTTCTTTATGCCTTATTCCCAATCATGCTTACAGGAATCGTAAACGTAAATGTGAATGTTAGAATGTGAACGTGAAAGAGAGCGGTATTGTATAACCGGTTATTTGAGAGGAATAAAAAAATTTTACAGCAGGAAGGAGGTGAAAAGCAAATGGAGATAAAAGGGACAAAAGTGATTTGGGCTTTGCTCTTATTGGTTGCAGCAGCAGCTTTAATCTCAGTAACGGCGATGGCAAACCCCTACGGCC
This sequence comes from Candidatus Woesearchaeota archaeon, assembly GCA_019323195.1. Taxonomy (GTDB): domain Archaea; phylum Nanobdellota; class Nanobdellia; order Woesearchaeales; family JACPBV01; genus JAHWHQ01. Next base: position 9,228 of record JAHWHQ010000087.1, read on the forward strand.
CTACAATATATACCAATGGAACTACTGAAAGGGCTGACTTCAGCAGCGTTGGAGCAAAGGGAGTGGCTGCACAGGCAGGAAACGTGACAGAGATAACGATAAATACATCAATAGTGACCCAAAGATGGCAGGGCTATTTCGGAAACATCTCAGGGACGATAACACTGGATGATGCAAGCGGCAACACCATGTACGACTGGGCGGCAGGTTCAGGGTTTTCCCCTACAGGAGAGATCTACGCAGCCAACCAGACAGTATCTGACTGGGATGATGTGATCTGCGTTAATTTCACTGGCAACGGAACACCAGGCAATGACGGCATCAACGTAACAGTATTAGAGACCATGTACGGCATGTCTTCTGATGATTCAGACGGTGTTGACGAGACATTCAGCAGCACAGATGACATAATAATAGGGACAAGAACATTAAGTGATTGCCCGGCAACCTATATCTATCAGAGCGACAGCCAGGTAAGCGGAACATGGAACGAGACATTATTGACCGAGAACAGCACAGGGGCTGTTATATTTGCAGCAGAGGTCGAGCAGGATACCATTGGCTTTGACGGCAAGCCATGGGACTTCCAGATGATCGTAGGAGACAACGACGGCTACAGCAGCGGGACAACAACAACATACTGGTTCTATGTAGAGCTGGTATAGGAGGAAAAATTTCATTAGTTTATCATCATCAGGATGATGAAATTTTCCTCCCTTACTTTTTTATGATAAAAGGGGTAAGTTATGGAAGATAAAGGAAGTATTGCATTTGGAGTGATAGGGATAACAACCCTGATAGGCCTGGCCATTGGGATAACGCTGGCCTCATTCGAGGTAAGAGGGGCAAATAACGCCACTGTAACAACAAGGCTCAATGTTACAAACACAGAGCCGGTCTTAAAGTCGGTTGCCCTGAGTTCAAACCATACGCCCTCAAACCAGGTAGACCTTAACCCCGGAGGCACGGTTATTGTCAACTGCACAGGCTATGTATGGGACCCTAACGGTGCAGGCGACATAGAGACTGTCAACGCTACCTTATACGACTACAGCAAGGGGATGGGTACGACAGAAGACAGGAATTACCGCTACATAAACAGGACCTGCAGCCCTTGTGTGGCCATAACATCCTCTAACTCATCCTGCACCTGCCTGTTTTCCGTATGGTATTACGCAAATAACGGCACATGGCAGTGCAATATGACCGTAGCTGACAGCTATAACCTCACAAGCAGCAACATAAGCAATAACATAACGATAAACCCTCTCGTGGCACTTGATGTCCCAAGCGAGCTGGATTACGGCAATCTGTCTGTTACAGAGACGTCCGGCTTCATCGGGATGAACATCTCAAACCTGGGCAATGTTCCCATCAATATAAGCGTGAGGGGCTGGGGAGGAACCCTGGACTATAATGGGCATTTTGATGATACCTGCATGATATGCGAAACAGGCAACATATCAGCCTACTACGAAAAATACAGCATAAATACAAGCATGTCCTATGCGAATATGACGAACCTTACAAACACCTCTGCAAAGATACCCAACTTCATCCTTCCTGTAAGGACCAATGATTCCAGGTATGGCAATGACACCAACACGACATACTGGCGGATATACATCCCATTGGCGATAGGCGGCTACTGCAACGGTACGCTGGAATTTACTGCTGAGGAGACGGCATAGTAAGGCCAAAAGACCCATAAAAGGATGATATTTTAGTATGGAGCATAAAACCAGTATCCTATTTTTTTGTCTGATATTATTAATCTTCCCGCTGGCAGGCTGCAGGAGCAAAAGCCTTATTTCAGAATATAAAAGCAAAGAGCACGGCTTCTCTTTCCTCTGCCCAAAAAGCTTCAAGGAAACCTCCAAAGAAGAAAACCGGTTCGCACTTCTAGACAAAGAGGATAATGCCATCCTATTTATCATAGAGAATGACCCGAAAGAGACAGACATCCTGTCGCTTGGAAAAGAGCAGGCCTATAAAGATTTCTCAGAAGAGTTCAGCGATGAAGAGATAGAAGAGCTGGTCAGGACAATAAGGACTGAAAAGGGAAGATGGTATACCTATGCGATTGATTTTCCGGAGAAGAGCGTCAAATCCATAGTGTCAGGAACATTATGCAGAGGAAAGGAGATAAGCATAGTGCTGGTGACAAAGGACAGGGATTACGGGAAGAACAAGGATTATTACACAGGGATAATAAGCAGTTTTGAGTGTTAAAAACAAAAGATTTATTTACCTGATAAGGCAAAAAGAGGTAAGGGTTAAAAATGGCTTTCAACACGGTTTATTTCCTTAATGGTATAGGAACATTGGCTATCGCGCTGATTTCCCTCTACACCTTCTTCCTCTGGTTCAGGAAGAAAGCCGTATGCAAGCTTGGAAAGCTCATCGGGATCAACGGCATATTCTACATGATATCAACATTTATGAACCTTGCATGGTCATTCGGCCTTCTTTCTCCGGAAAAAAACGATTTTATCCTGATTGAAGGCTGCTTTAATGCCGTTAAAGCCGTACTGCTTCTAGTGATAGTATACAAGCTGGTTAACAACAGGAACCTGCTTTATTTCCTGTTTATCTTTATTCTAAGCTCTATCGCCCTTCCGTTCTACAGCATAAACACCTTCTTCCTGCTTATTTCCGCCACCTCTTACCTGCTCATATTGATAATATCCATGGACCTCATCTTTTTCTCAAACTATTACCTGAAAAAGGCAGGTTATATGGCCCTTGTCTACTCGATAATATCCTCCCTCTTCCTGGTTTTCATATCCCTTGGCAGGGAGCCTTCCTCTATGTTATGGTTCATCCCCAATACAGCGATGTTCGGCGTATTCCTCTTGTTTTATTATGATATAAGGCATTGCGGGATTGCTGTAAAAGCTAAAAAGATAAAAAGGATAAATATATCCGTTCTCTTTATCAAATTTCTCATATTCATAATATCGATGAACGCCTTTATATTCCTCAGCACCTTGTCTGTCCATGAGCTCGGGCACACCCTTGCAGCCCAGTATTACGGGTGTGAAAAAGGCAAGGCTGTCATCTATGACATCATGGACAGGCCGCATACTGAGATTGTCTGCAAAGGCTATTACAATGATGTGTTGATAACCTTGGGAGGTGTGGCATTAACCGTGGCCGTAGGCCTGATCTTCCTGATGACAGGAGGGAAATTCACGACCATAATATCCTGCCTTATCTTCGGCTTTTCATTGCTCATCTCCTATGGCGACCTAAGGGATCTTGGCGTCTCGACAAACATCATAGCTGTAATAACATTCATATCCCTGCTCCTCATAATAAAGGGGGTCATTGAACTATCCCTGAATTACATAAAGCAGCAAAGCTCATTCTACAGTATGGACATGATGATGGAAGAGTCAGATCCTGAGAAATACCTCTGGCTGGAAGAGAATTCCCCTGTCAGGAACCTTTATGAGCTTGTCTGTGTCCTGCATAACATGTCCGATCTGGAGTTCAAGAGGCATGTTAATGAGGAAAGGAACGAGTTAGGCATCTGGGCAAAGGACAAGCTTGGCGACAAGAAGCTTGCATCCCAGCTGTCAAAGGCAAAAGACAAGAGAGAGACAGAGGCTGTAATTTTAGCAAAACTTTTAAAGGAAGAAAAAACAGGCAAGAATATGTTAAGGTTCGTCTGCCATCCGCTGTTAAAAAACAAGATGAGGAAAGCAAAGAATGAAAAAAACGCTTAAAAGGAATCTGACATGGATCTTGATCGCTTTTTTAATATTATTGATAATAACCATCATATTATTGATACCATCAAAAGAAAGATCATTCGAGATAAAGGACAGGTGCGGCCCTATCATGAACCTTATCTCGCATACGATCAAGGACGAGGCGGTATGCAAGACAAGGTGTAGATCCCAATGCGAAACGATAGACCTGAAGTACAGCCGTGTGGAGTTCCAGAGCATGGAAATAGGATGCCATTCATGCACCTGCTTCTGCAAAAAAGGCCTTTTTGTTAAAT
>JAHWHQ010000088.1 GCA_019323195.1 Candidatus Woesearchaeota archaeon
ATCGGCTCGCTCGGAGCCTGTCCTTTTTTGAAGAGCGGCCCCTCCCCGTAAGGGGCAGCTAAACAAGAAAATTTCATAATCATATTGAAAATCAATCGGATTTTCAAATTCTCAAATTTCCTTAAATTTGAGACATTAAATTTGTGAAATTTTCTCTAGTTCATAAAGTTAAAAACTTCGTTTTTATACTTTATAAACAACGCCAAAATTTTGTTCCACAAAATTTAACTGACCCCCTCCGCTAATGATGTGTTAGAGGATGCATCGCTCACAAAATGATGGCAACCTTCATTTTATGGATGAAGCTTTATTTATACAAAAATTTATATAGCAAACAGCATATGCTTATACCTATGGCAAGATGCCCTTACTGCAAAGGCGAGGTTTCCCTGGATAAGGTAGAGACTGAAAAAAGAAGAAGCGGCTTCTTAAAGAGTGAGATTATGTATTCCTGCCCTCACTGCAAGAGCATCCTTGGATTCAGCAGGAGCAAAGGTCCGAGTTAAGATGTTAAAGCTGATAATAATACTTATAATAACCATAATTCTGGCTTATCTCTTATTTACTGTTCTAAAAAAGGTCATGAAACTGGCACTCTTCACAGGCCTGGTGATAATCATATTTCTTATGATCACAGCCATTGCATACCCGCAGACAAACATACTTAAAAAAGGAAAAGATTATATAGTAGGAAAATCAGATGCCATGATAGAAGAAGGAAAGGATTATATAGTGGGAAAAGCGGATGATGCAATAGAGGAAGGTAAAAACAAGGTAATAGGATATGTCATACTTGAGACCAACCAGACTGTAAACAGGGCAAGGGAAAAGATACTTGATAATCTGGAATTGGATTAACTATTTTAAAAAAAGAGGTATTAGATTCATGGGAATATTCAATAAGCTGGCTTTCTGGAAGAAAAATGATGATCTTGGCCTAGGTGATGATTTCGGGGCAGACCTCGGCCTTGACTCGATGGACCAGCCCAAAACACCAAACCTAGGCTTTCCAAATTCACGTCCAGGGATGCAGACAGGCCTGGACCAGAACATGAACCTTGGCATGCCTGACGATACAGGCTTTGGAGGTCTTGGTAGCAGCCGTCAGCAGCGCTCTTCCTCACTAGAGCCACCTGGACAGCCTGCGCCGATGCAGCAGCCTTTCGGGATGCAGCCTCAGCAGCAGCCTGAAAGGGACTATAGGAATAATGATAAGTTTGAGGTCGTTTCTGCAAAACTTGATTCTATAAGGTACACCTTAGACAGCATTAACCAAAGATTAGCCAATCTTGAAAGGTTAGCTTATAGCGAAGACGAAAGCAAAAGAAGGTGGTGAGTATTTCTCCGACTAAATACTTTTGGTCCTCCCCACACATAGAATAGGGCAAAGCTTATATAGTTCTCAGGCATATTGAGCATAATGAAAAACAGGAATGCATTCTTCATATTGTCCATAAGCACCCTTATTGTCATATCAGACCAGATAACGAAATACCTTATCTCCAGCCGTATAAAGCTGCATGATTCCATACCATTGATAAAAGACATCCTCCATCTTACCCATATCCAGAACACAGGAGCAGGGTTTGGGATGCTCAAAGGCTGGAACATCATCCTTATCTTAATCTCCATGATAATAATTGGGGTAATCCTGTTCTATTTCAAAAGGATCGAAAAAGAGAAACAGATCCATATCCCTATAGCATTGGTCCTGGGAGGAGCAATAGGAAACCTCACAGACAGGATATTATTAGGCCATGTCATCGACTTCATTGACTTCAGGGTATGGCCTGCCTTCAACATAGCAGACAGCGCAATCACAATAGGCGCTTTATGGCTAATGCTCTATTTCTGGAAGAAATAGCCTTTCTTATAGAAATAATAAAGGGTAATGCTTCCTGCAGTGCATAACGCCAGTGTAAACACCTGGATAAGGACAAACCTGGGGTCGTTAAAGGTATTGGAGATGCCGTGCCTTATCATACTGAAATTCCATCTTGCCCTTACCAGCACCTTAATGACCCTTGCACCAAAGATAAGTGTATATAAAACTACTCCGATAAAAAATCCTGTTACCAGCTCTTTTTCCATTAAAAGAACCTAATCCTTCTAGAATAAATATCTTTTGGTTATTAAAAAAAGAAAGATTTTTACTGCTTAACACATGAATGAGGCTTGTACTTCTTCTTGGCTTCCTCCTCATCATCAAACCATACCTGGTTCCTCTTGTTTATCTTTGCAGCCCAGTCGCACTTAGGGACATGGTATGTTGTCCCTGTCCTGCTTGCAACATACTTCCCTGGCTCGAAATTGGTATAGACCTCTTCCTGCTTCTCCTCCTGCACAGGCTCTTCATAGCTGTAATCATCCTCTTTCTTGATCTTAGCGACAGATATCACAAAACCGAACGCTGCAAACAATAAAGCCAGCAGATAAAACCTGTCCATCATAGAGGTTCTTACATAAACAACCAGCAGGTCCAGAAGTATAAGGAAAAAGACCACTGAAAGAAATCCCCAGCCTCCCTTTGATCCTGAGTATGCAGGGATCAATGCGATAAAGGCTATAAAAAGCAATACCACAACAGCAAACAGCTCTAAAAGAAAAGCTAATCCGCTGAACCTGAATATTACCTTTATAAGCCCAAGAAAGACTGCAAGCAATATCAGGTCTATGATAAAAAAGCTAAATTTTGAATCCCCCATTTTATAAAAATGTAATGAACATCTTATATTTAAAGATTTCTATTCTGGAGTAGTGATAATTATTTATTCAAGGGTATTGATCATGGTAGCGGGCTTTTCCAGCCTTACAAAAGCTATCCCTACCTCCTGCAGCAGCTCTTTTGCAGAATCGTCAGGGTACTGCCCGTAGGTAACATACCTCCTGACCTTGGCATTAGCAAGCATCTTAGCGCATAATATGCAGGGAGGGTGTGTGCAGTAGATGGTAGACCCCTCAATATCCACACCGTGCAGGCCTGCCTGTATGATAGCGTTCTGCTCTGCGTGTATGGCCCTGCAGACCTCATGCCTCTCACCAGAAGGGATATTGTTTGCATCCCTAAGGCAGCCAAGCTCAAGACAGCCCTTGACGCCTGCTGCTGCGCCGTTATACCCTGTAGTCAATATCTGCTTGTCCTTGACAATAACAGCACCTACATGATGCCTCCTGCATGTTGAACGCTCTGCTACAAGCATGGCTATCTTCATAAAATACTCATCCCAGGATGGCCTTTTTATTATATCGCTCATTTTCTAGCTGTTGATCTCCACAAACTTCCTGATGCTCCTCTCATCAGTCTTCGCTATCTTGTCAGGAAAACAGCAGGCAGGCAACTGCCTTGATCCCAGATGATAGCTAAGGCATTCGCAGCATACGCCATGCCTGGAGCATTCTGTATGCAGGCACGGGCAGTTAGTTTCATTAGATTCTTTCTGGCATTCCATAAGAATCACCCCCAGGAAAAAAGTTAAGGTCTTAGGTTTTTAAATGTTTCTTATCTCCACATCATCAATAAACCCGGCAAGTATCTCCCTGAATCTCTTCAGCTCCTTAAGTGAATAAGGAACCTCTTCCTTAAAGCCTGAATCCAGCATCTCCCTGTCATTCCTGAACTGCTGTATGACAAATCTTTTGCTTCCCTTCAGCCATTCGCCTATCCTTATAATGTCCTTCTCCTTATGGAACCTTGGAAGTACAGTTGTCCTGAACTCATAATCTGCCATGCCATCCATTATAAGAGAAACACTCCTCTTAATAGCCTCTTTGTCAACCGCAACGCCTGCTATCTCATCATATTCATCTAAGCTGCCCTTAATGTCCATGGCGATATAATCCACCAATCCTGATCTTATAAGCCCCTCAAGCATATCAGGATTGCTGCCGTTGGTATCCAGCTTGACCTTATACCCCAACCTCTTTATTTTTCTTATAAAATCAGGAAGCTCATCATATAGGCAAGGCTCACCGCCTGTTATACAGACAGCATCCAGCCATCTCTTCCTTTTTTCAAGAAAACCAAAGAACTCTGCTTCATGGATTGTAGGCGTCTTAGCAACCTCTACCAGAAGGGCAGGGTTATGGCAGAAGCCGCACCTGAAATTGCAGCCGCTTAAAAAAACAACGCAGCATGTGTATGGAGGATAGTCTATCAGACTTGTCTTCTGAAGGCCTTTTATTTTGAGTGACATAAATAGGACCCTTAATACAGTTCAAGATTTCAGGTAAAGGCAAAAATGCCGCTTAAGGCTATACTATCTGCCTTATCTGCTCAAGATTATGCGCCACTGTAACAAGATTATTCTGCTTGTCATAGAGCAGTATCGTGGGTATGGGCAGGCTTCCGTCACTGTTCCTGTTTATCCGGTCTTTCAGCTTCCTGTATACGCCCCTAAACTCATTAAGCCCGTCATCAGAGCCAAGATCAACGATCTCGCCTTCAACCTTCTCCTTCAGATATTCCTTTGCAGCTGTGCACTTATCGCAGTTAGGACGGCTGAAAAGCCTGAACCTGCTTCTGCTGCTGTTATTATTGGATATCAGGCCTTCTGTCTCAGAAACGCTTGCACCGTCTTCCTCTACAACAGCCTTAACCCCCATCTGCCTGCCAAGAGCCTTCTCCTCCATATACTCCAGGCGGTCCTTAAACTCCTCCTTCTTACCGTTGTTCCACTGCCTTACAGGCCTGAAATAGCCCACGATCCTGGAATATACCTCTGTCTCAGCTCCGCACTCAGAACATCTAGGGACCTCCCCTGTGATATAGCCGTGCTCAGGGCATATGCTGAACGTAGGTGTTATTGAGAAATAAGGCAGCTTGGTATTGGATGCTATCTTCCTTACCAGTTTTTTGCATGACTCAGCTGAACTTACCTTCTCGCCAAGGAATGTATGGAATATTGTCCCTCCTGTGTACAATGTCTGTATCTTATCCTGGTGCTCTAAAGCCTCTATGAGGTCGTCTGTCTTATTAACAGGCAGCTGTGTTGAATTCGTAAGGTAAGGCTCATTCTCACCAGCGGTTATTATGTCAGGGTACATCTTCTTGTCCAGCCTTGCAAGCCTGTATGATGTAGACTCTGCAGGCGTTGCCTCAAGGTTATAAAGGCTGCCGGTCTCCTCCTGGAACTCTGACAGCTTATCCCTCATGAAATTAAGGGTCTCTATGGTAAACTCAGTCCCTTCCTTAGAGCTTATGTCCTTGCCGAGGAAATTCAGGCAGCACTCATTCATCCCGCACAGACCTATGGTAGAGAAATGGTTGGCAAACGTCCCAAGGTAAACCTTGGCATAAGGCATAAGGCCCTGCTTAAGGTTGTTCCCTATTATCTTCCTCTTGATCTCCAGAGAGTCCTTGGCTATCTTCATATAATTGGACAATAGGTCAAAAAACCTCTCCTTGTCGCCTTTTGCTTCATAGCCGATCCTGTTCATGTTGATTGTAACAACACCGATTGAGCCTGTATTATCGCCAGGCCCCCACATGCTTCCGGGCCTCTTGACCAGCTGCACCTGGTCCAGCTGCAGCCTGCAGCACATGGCCCTTATGCTCTTAGGGTCGAGGTCAGAGCCTATGTAGTTCTGGAAATAAGGAAGGCCGTACTTGGCAGTCGCCTTAAAGAGCAGCTCTGCATTTTCAGAGTCCCAGTCAAAATTCCTGGTAAGGTTATATGTAGGTATTGGGAATGTAAATATCCTCCCTTTTGAATCGCCCTCAAGCATCACCTCTAGAAATGCCCTGTTTATCATGTCCATCTCTTCCTGGCAGTCGCCGTATGTAAAATCCTGCGGTTTGCCGCCGACAATTGCAGGCTTATCCTCCAGGTCTTTCGGAACCACCCAGTCAAAGGTAAGGTTAGAGAAGGGAAACTGGGAATTGCCGGTAATGAAAACATTTCCTTTTCTTCTTGCAATCCATGTTGATGTTAAGGTAGTAGGGCACCAGACCTTTCCCTTATACCTTACCCTCTCTTTTTTCATAATAGACTGATTCTGGTTTTTATGTATGTTTATTACGAATATACCCTGTTTGTTTAGATAAATGCTAGATCCATATCCGCAGATAGCACATAACTCCTGGAAATCATCTTTTATCTGTTTATCCTTGGTAAAGATCCTTAATCTTTCTTTACTACCATCACCTTTAATATATTCATGAATAAAAAGCTTAATCTGCCGTGGTGAACAGTTCCTTAGTATAGCCATGGGAAGCTCTGTTTTGCTAATGGTCTTTACCAGTTCTTTAGAAACAGACCTGCCAAGCCTATACCTATTAGCACCCTTTCCAAACCCTGATTGAACGAAAGAGGAGCTAAAAGGTATATTAAGGTTATTTAATATGCCCTCTATCTCATTACAATATTCCCTGTTTACCTCTGGAGATTGAATAATAGTAATCCGTTCTCTTCCAATCCTTTCCCCTGCGTCTATTGTGCCTTCACTTATAATCCAGGGATAGAGTTTTAGCTCCTCATTACTGATACTGAAATCCTGATTGATATTCTCTCTTGCAACTGGAAGATAAATAGGAGAGCTAAAATTTAACAGCTCTTCTGCTTTAGAAACCACTAATTCCTTTGAATTATATTTCTTTCTAATAACCCTATGATTAGGGGTTAAAAGCTGCTCCTGGCTTCTATTGGATAGCTTTATTAAATCCCCATCAAAATCATATATATTTATTTTCATAATCTTATCCTTTACAATCCCATTCGTCTTAATATCCATGGACCAGACCTCATCTCCCTGCTTTAACTCATCATACCCTTTCCATCCATCTAAGGTTAATATCTCTGTATCAGGGG
>JAHWHQ010000089.1 GCA_019323195.1 Candidatus Woesearchaeota archaeon
ATTTAGATGATATCTCCCGATCATCAGTCCGGCTTTACAGGATCACTGATAACGGAAGGGAACCAGTGAGCAACATAACCTATTATGATGAAAACAATAACTCCTTAATTGACCTCATAGAATGGATTGTTCCTTCATTGTCCAACCAGACATATGAGCTTATCATAGAGATAATAAAAGCAGAGCATCTTGACGGGAACAGGAGCTTTGTCTCTGACATCTATAATGAGACCTACCAGCTTGACAACATCTGGTCAGAGCCAGTACAGCATAATGAATATGTAAGGGTGACATTTGAAAGGGCTTTGGATAATACAAGGGACATCACGATCTACGCAAGAAGCAGCTCCTCTGCCGCAATAGAGGTCTACAGTGAAGGAAGTGATGCCTTGATTACAGCATTTGAAGACATCTCTTCAGAAGGCTGGTACAAGGTTTATCTGACTAGCCTCAACAGCTCCCATGAGGTATTTGACCTAAAGATCCTTAACTCTGATGTAGAGTTTGACCACATAGTTGATCCGAAGATTGGGGGGGCAGGAAACATCAGCTTTGTCCCCCCTACACCGGCAAATGCCTCAACAATCAGCACCACTTATGCAGAGATAAATGCAAGCATTAAGGCCAACCTAAGCGAGGTAAAGTTCAACTGGAATGGCACTAACTATACCGCCTACAATAATTCATTGGTTTTGATGTTCAACTTTGGGAACATCTCAGCTATCGGCGAAAACTACAATAACAGCAATGGCACCATAATCGTTGATTTAAGCAGGAATGGAAATAACGGAACCCTTTTTGTAGGTAATGATTACTCGGCAAACTACACCTCAGGAAGGTACGGCAATGCATTTTATTTTGACGGCATAGATGACTATATCAATGCAACAGTTCCGGAGAAGAAGATAAGCTGGGAATACTGGGCAAAGAACATAAGCGGGGACGGCATATGGCATTATTATGCTAACAGCAGCGGCACAGAGTATATTGACGGAGAGGCAGGAACATTTGCCAAGCTCTATGACTCCGATGGGGATGACATATACATAGGAAAGATATCATCATCTTACTATTTCAACGGCTCGATTGATGAAATAAGGATATGGAATACAACCTTACCCGCAGCCCATATACGGCAGCATTACTTCTCGAACCTAAGAAAATATGATATCGACAGGTGGTATTTATACGTAAACCAGAGCAACAGCTCAACCACTGGCCTGGCTGATGGCAATTATTCATATTACGCCTATGCAAAGGATATCAATGGAAAGAGCAACAAGACAGAAACAAGAATAGTTGAGGTATATGCAACCCCTCCTTCATCAAAGAGATTCGGGATAACAAATAATGCAGGAGCAAACGTTGCTTCGATAGACAACAAAGGCGATATGTACCTCAAGGGCAACATAACCGAGCAGCAGCCTGCACTAAGCCCTACTCCAAACTCCTTTGTTCTCCAGAACAGGTCAGGCGACACTATAGCTTACATAAACAGCTCAGGCTATCTTTTCATAGCAGGGACACTGACAGAGCGTGCCTCTATGGCCGGAGCAGGAACAAAGCTGGAGATAAGGAATTCCTCAGACCATCTGGTTGCCTTCTTCGACAATGAGGGCAACCTAAAGCTGAAGAAAAGGCTGGTACAGAACTATGCAAGCCCGTAAAACTGCAAAATGAGAATAATTAGAGGACCAATCATATTACTGGCATTTTCAATAATCATAGCCCTATCAAAAGCAAATGCCAGCGAGATGAGCAGCCCAGACTACAGGATTTACTCCTATGAGATCTCCAGCGGAGGAAACGCTACAAGCTCCTCTAACTACAAAACAGACACCACAATAGGAACAATATCAGGGAAGACATCATCATCATCATACAACATCTCGCTAGGGTTCTTCTACACAACACCTCAGACCAACGCCACAGTAGTCACAGAGGTTATCACAACAACAGGAGGCGGAGGTGGTGGCGGGGGGGGAGGAAGCTCTGTTTCGGTAATAAGGGAAACTGAACTAATATCCCTAAACCTGATTAACCCTGGCCCGCTCTATGTCCTTACAGGAGAAGAGGCAAACATACCTATCTATCTGTATAATGACGGTGACAGGACATTAAATGGCATCACCCTCTCAGCAGAAACCACTGCCACCAATACCATACTAAGCCTAAGCCATGATTACATAGAAAGCCTCCCTCTTGGAGGCAAAGCAACGACCGTCCTTAACATAAGGTCCAAATCACTTGAGGAATTCGGAGAATTCCCGATAATCCTAAAGGCAAAGGTTTCCAACCCCCCCCTGGAGGCAAAAACAACAACATACCTGAACATTCTGGACAGGCATACCAAAAACAGGACCCAGATTATAAAAGGGCTGGAATTTGCAAAAGATCTCTTCAAGGAAAACCCTGAATGCCTTGAATTTGAAGAGTTCCTTGACCAGGCAGAAGAGGCACTGGAAAAGTATGAGTTCCAGATATCCATGGATATACTAAGCAAGACAATCCAGGCATGCCGTGATACCATATCATCAAAAGGAGAATTCCTGGCACCGCCTGCAGAAGAAAAGACAAAAAACCTATGGATATTTGTCATTGAGATGGTCATAATATTATTCATAGTCCTGCTCATGTTCACTTACATGAAAAAAAGAGGCAGAAAGATAATAAGATAGTTAAGAAGCAAAACCCGCTCCAAAAAGCCCTGACGTTTTACAAAAAATGACTGGCATAAAAAGCAGCAAAAAAATAGAAGAAACAAAGAGAGCAGTAAAAATACTAGTTCCTTTGTCCATAACACTTATACTGCTGTCCCTTGCTGTCTCTGCCGCTGTTCCTTCAAAATTAAATATCCACGGCAAGCTGACAGACAGCAACGACAACGAGCTTTCAGGGAACTATGACATTACATTCAGGATATACAACAGCTCCTCAGGAGGAAGCATAGTATGGGAATCCATAGACCAAAGTGTAACAACTGACACAAACGGCGTATTCAGCACTATCCTTTCAGGGATAAACCTAAGCTTCCCAAAACAGTATTACCTGGGAATAAGCGTTGAAAGTGATTCTGAAATGACTCCAAGGATTGACTTAACTACTGCCCCTTATGCCTTCAGGGCTAATGTATCAGAGTCGTTAGATACAGTAAGGAACTACACAGTTGACAGCATGTTCATCACAGGGATGGTTGGTATCGGAACAACATCACCAACACAAGCATTAGACATACAGGGTCAAATAGTCACAACTGACAGGATTAGTTCTGGTGAATGGGTCAAGGTAGCTTCGGATGGCAAATTGTACTCGAATGGAGGAGGGTTAGGATTAAGGGCAGGTTCATCTGGAGATAATCATTTACAGATTACAAGTAATGGTAATGTAGGGATAGGGACAGCTTCCCCTTCAGAAAAGCTGCATGTTGTAGGAAATATGGTAATAAACGGAACTTCATTATATCCAGTTTCTACAACTAACTTAGGCTCATCTTCAAGATTTTTTAATCACCTTTACAGTACATACCTTGATATTAGTTCAACAGCGACTATAGATGGAAGCAATACAGGTATTGTACTGATAGATTCCATTTATGGTCTAAGCATAGGTGACCCATCAACTACAGGTATTTTAAGCGTTCAAGGTAATGGAGACCAAAGGGGTATTGAAGTAATCTGTCCTATGGAACAGGCAGAACCAGCAATTTATGTCTCAAAAGGGATGTTTTCTTCAAATGACATATTCGCTGCTGACAGTGACGGTGACGGGACAGGAGATTCTTTTGTAATAGACAGTTCTGGCTATGTAGGGATTGGCGATGCAACGCCAGAAGAGGCACTGCATGTAAATGGAAATATCATGATTAATGACAACAACAAAAATTATCGTGGAACTTCAAAGGATGTTTCAGATTATTTTGATGGAAGTAAATGGATTTTTAATGGGGAAGTTGGGACACCTAACGTAGTGTTTACCGGGATAGGGAATGTAGGGATTGGAACAAATAGCCCTCAAAAGAAACTGGTAGTGAACGGCACATTAGACGCACTCACATTCGACCCTTCTGCATCCACGCCCACCATGAACACTACAGGGAACAATGTCACTATCACCTCTGCTGCAGGCTCTGTAATCATCAGGCTTGGCTGAGAATAATTCAAAGAAAACTTATAAGATAAAAGCTAAGCTTTTCGACATCAAAGAATCCCAGATGATATTCTGGATGCATAAAAATAAGCACTAGTCCCCAAACAGCCCCATGAACCATCCCATTACCCTTCTGAAGAATGGTTCCTTAACAGCCTTGATCTCAACCTCCTCCTCTACCACCACTATCTCCTCCTCTTCCTCAGGCTCTTCCTCAAGGGGGGTCTCTTCCTCCTCCTGCTCTTCTGCTTTCCCCTCCAGGACCCTAACCTTATCATCCCTCCTTAGGATGACTAATTCACCGTCTAATCTGGCATTAAGCACTGTTTTAAATTCGATCTCATCCTCTTTATAGTCCTTAGGAACAACAACAGAATAAGCATAGGCCCTTATCTCCTCATTAGGCTTAAGATCGTCCATCTCGGCTGTAACATCGCCAAGCAGAGATGACCTTATCTCCTTGGGAAATATGTCCGAGACGTCGATGCCCTCTACAGCCTTATTCCTGGGGTTTTTCAGCCTCACTGTAACCTTGATCTCCTCCCCTCTATGGAACTCTTCCTTATTCAGCTCCCTTATTATGCTCACTACCTTAGGTGCTGCCTCGACAACCAATGCTGCTGTCTTTTCGAACTGGTATAGCCTTCCGGAAGGCGAGGTATAATGCCCGTACAGCCTTATGCTGTGCCTTTTCTCCTCTTCTGAATAAGGCGCTGTCAACGTCATTTCCATGATCCTGTACGTATCCCCTGCCGCAATATCCCTTTCTTCCTCTATATTGCTAAACAGGCTGCTTTCCACATTAAAGCTCACATCCTTGATCTCATCCTTGCCGTAGTTCTTAACAGCTATGTAAACAGGGTAAGGCGAGTTTGATTTCACGCTGTTTGTCACATTTATGATAGGGAGTATATAAGAAAGCCCTACGCTAAATTCCTTCTGAAGTTCCTCTCCAAAGCTTTTGCCAAGGATTTCAAGTTCTGCTGCAGTTTTGATCGTAAACTTCCCTGTATATGCCGACTTGACCCTAACCTGGATAGTCTTTTTCTCTCCCTTCTTGATTGTACCTTCAAAGGTAAGTCTATTTCCGTTTTTCCCCAGCCCTGAAGGCACAGCAACCAAGTCAAGCTTCTGCGGTATATCCATATCCAAGCTCTTAACAACCAGATCATCAGAATCATGCACATTGATTATTGTTATGTTATAGGTTATTACCTCGTTCTTATCCGCTGCTTCTGTTGATATCTCCTGCTTAATGTTGAATGGCTCCCTAACATTTATTGTCTCGGTAGAGGATTTCTTCTTTTCCTCTATGCCGTTATACCTGTAGGTTAGAGTCGCTGTAGAATCAAAAGATGTTATGCCCTCTGCCTTAAGCTTATACCTAAAAACCTCCTCCTCCCCTGCATTAAGGTTTCCTTCCCACACCTTTGTATTACTGCCTCCATAAACCCTCAGGCTGGAAGGGTATGATTCCGTATACCTTACATTATCTGCCCTTTGTGTCCCGTCATTCTTAAGCGAGACCGTAACTGTCACCTCCTCATCAAGGTAAGGCGTTGTTGTAGAGAATGTCCTCTCAACAGAAACGTCAGGGGCCAGAGACTGTATGCTGACCTTTACTTCAGGGTACTCTACTTCCTCGAAGCAGTACCTTACATTTTCCCTAGTCTCGCATTCCCCAAGGGACATGATCCCTCCTATGTCATCCATCTTAAATATAAGGCCGTTTCTTGAGCTGATATACTCAACATAGAAATAATGCCCACCTACTTTGAATGTCTCCATATCCCCGACCCAGTCATTAAATGATACCGCAGCAACAGCCGGAAGTATCAGGATAAGGACAAGTACAAACAGCATAAGTTTTCTCATTTTATCCTATCCCATAATTCTGTAATATATAAATTTTATCAAAAAGTGGGGTTATGGTAAGCGGAGTATCATAGGATTTCTATGAGGCCCGAAAAATCATGCCCCTTCCCTGCGTAAAATATATAAATCCCTTATCCAATAAACCGCAGATATGCAGGACAAAACAAACTCATATCTTACTGAATGGACCATTAATTTCCTTAAGAACAGGGATTTAATGCTAAAGAACATAGAACTGATTGAAAAGGACAAGGATGGCTTTGATGTTTACGTTAAATTCAAGGACAAGGAGCAGTTCTTCATCTCAAGGCCCATAATAGGCGATATTGATGATATCCTGCCTAAATTCGATGAACAGGGCCATTTCGGGCTTGTTGTTTTCAATACCTTATCTAACTTCAACTCCTTAGTAAAGAACTGGGGCAAGCTGATCAAGTTCAAGCACCTCTGGATATACTTTGTCAATCCCCTCTCAAAACTTGACAAGAGATGGGTTGTCTGCCCCTGCACCCATAATAACATCTGTGACACGAGCGCCCTGGAAAAAGGCCTGAGGTCAATGTTTGAGACAGTAGAAGCGATAACTGAAGAGAAGATAAAAGGCTGTGTTGAAAATGCAGGTTAGCAGCCTAAGGTCAAAATCCGATTAAGGAAAAGTTAAAGCTGACAAGGGGGGGTCAATTGAAATTTTGTGCAAACAAAATTTATGGCTTTTAGCCACCCCGTCGGGGGATGTCAGCAATCAATGTTAACATTAAGGATTTTGAAGCTGCTAACCCGAAGCGGAGCGAGATTTTCAACACAGCCAAGATAAAAGATAAATTTAAATAGGCACTTTAATTTATAGGCTTCATTACAGAACAAGGCAAAGGGGCTCAAAATTTGCACAAAGGCCTATGGCCAACCAGATTTTGTCACACCTGCTGCCTTGTGTAAAAATCAGGCATGAACAAGAAACCAGATAGTATTCTTATATTATATCAGGAAGAACAGCAGCTGCCCTAGAGACCCTGCAAATAACGGGATGAAAAGGTTGTCATCCAGCTCATCGACAAATGACTCCACTATCGTAGCTGTAAACGCCATGATTATAATCATGTATATGTTGCTTAGCACTATCAGGCCTACTATAAGGTTAACGACAAGCTCTGCAAGGCATCCGCTTAGGGTCTTGTTCTTAAATATCAATGTCCTGCCGAACCTCTGCCCCACTATTGCCGCAAACATATCCCCGAAAACCGTCATCAGCAATGCCGTAAGGGCTATCCTGAAATCAAAAACCGCCAGTGAGATTATTGTAGCAGAAAGGAAATATATCGCCCCGTGCATCCTTTTTTCCTCTTTTGCCCTAAGGATAGGCCCGACTACAGGCAGCTCTATATTAAGCTCCAGCCTTACATACTCTGTCATAAGCAGGAACAGGAGTATAAACACCAGCGTAAACAGCGATATCTGCCTTGAAAAGTTCTTTTCAAGAACAACATAAAGGACTATAATCAGGATTATGACAAGGTGTATTATCTTCCTCCTCAATTCATCAAAAAACGTCCACCTCATAGTTTATTCATCCAGTAGGTTATTGTTTATAAAATTTTTGGATTTATCAGTATCTCCGCTATTTATAAAAGGAGTGCTTGGGGCGTCCTAAGGTCGAAACTCAATCCAAAATAGGGATTAAGCTCGTCGCGGGGGGACGCCCCATCCGGGGACGCAGAGCCTGCGCCACCAGAATTAAGAGTTTCGAAGACGCCCAAGCACTCCGTAGTGATTAATCTCCAGCGGAGATACTGTTTATTGGCTTCATCCATAAAATGAAGGTTGCCATCATTCTGTGAGCGATGCATTCCCTCACACATCCTTAGTGGAGGGTGATGCCCCTTACGGGGAGGGGCCGCTCTTAAAGAAATGACAGGCTCCGAGCGAGCCGATGGCAACCCC
>JAHWHQ010000090.1 GCA_019323195.1 Candidatus Woesearchaeota archaeon
ATACTGCCAATTATCAGCTGTATGACAGGCAGCCATCATTAGGGAATGCCATATATAATTCCGGGATGACCATCCCTGTAGAGGGAAGCTATGAGGACCTTAACATAAACCTTGCATATTACCCTGACTGGTGGGGGATGTACTTTAACATAGACTGTGACGGGCCGTGCAGGGCAGAGTCTTTCTCGTCAAACCTTGCCTCGCTTTTTGGCATGCCGAGGTACAGCTTTGCATATGATGTGAGCTTTCCTGTAGAGGTCAAGGTAGAGGACCCGTATGCGTTCAATAACAGGGGGTATTCTTTCTCGTTCCTTATGGAGGCTAATATGAGGAATAATAAGGCGATGACTGCAGATTATATCGCTGCTCCTGTAATCCCTGCAGGCGATTCAGGGATGTGCAACCAGAATAACCTAAATTCAGGTGAGATAACTGTAAGGGTCTCTGATACTGATGGTTATGAGATAAGCGATGCAAATGTAATATATACACGCTGGGGGGAAAGCTGCAGGATAGGAAAGACAGAGAATGGCGTCCTGATAGCGAGATTCCCTCCCGGATTAGGAGGTTTTGTCTCTGTCGCAAAGGACGGCTATCTTGGACAGTCGCAGCAGTATGATATTTATGAAGGCGTTGAAGATGAGATTGAATTTGAGCTTAGCCCCCTGATGCTGAAGAATTTTGTTGTCAGGAAAAGGATGATCGAAAAGAGGAATATAGCAGGCATAGAGCGCTGGATGGCTACAAGCAGGGTAGAGGAGCTAAGGGATGATGAGACTGCTGTCATCCTGCTTGAGAAGATAGGGGAAGAGAGTGAAGAGGAGTTCAGGACAGGAGGGAGGTATAATGGAACACAGGCAGAGCCTTCAAGGCTAAGGATGGGTGAGGGAAGGTATAAGGCTGACATAAGGATTTTGCTGGATGATACTATTGCCATACCTGCTTATGAGATTGAAGGTGTTGAGATAGAGGCGCAGGAGCTTCCTGAGCCTTACCTGTCAGGGGGATTGATAAGGAACATCACATTGGGGAAGAGCAGCTTAGACAATTCCAACACCCTCGTATTTTATGCATTATCGCCTAACCTTTATGAGCTTGATGAAGGGCAGAGGACAATGGATGATGTGCTGTATGCTGTTGATATCGATGGATACTCTAAGAGATACGGCTATGGGGCAAGGCCGGAGCTGGAATAGGAAAGATGGGAAATAAAGGATTAGAGATGAGCGCGATGTTTTTGATCGTGTTAGTGGTAACCATCCCAATATATTCCTCTTTTGTCTTTGCCTACCTGAGCAACGGCTATATAACTGGGGAGGATAATGTAAAGGGGTATTATAAGAAGGGTGAGGAGATTTACATAAACATAAATGCAAGGATAGACGGGGATGATAACATAGAGCCTTCACAGCTCCACCTGGTTGACTCCAGCGGGGATAAGTTTACTGAATGCGTCAAGAAAGATGACGGGTCTTTTGACTGCAGCGTCAAGATAGGGCCAGGCAATACGCATTATGACAATAATTTCAAGGGCAAGGATGAGCACCAGATAACTGTTGTGCTTTACGGGGATGATTATGATAGCAACAACAACAATAAATGGACAGTTAAGCTCAGCGGGGCGTTTGATGTGGAGGAGCCTGAGGTAAAGTCATTTACTATTAATCCGGATACTGTTAATGGTGGAGAGGTTAATCTTGAGTATGAAGTAAAGGATTATGCATATGAAGGAGCAGGCAATAAATGCGGAGGGATAAAGGAGATAAAGGTATTTTACGGGGAAAAAGAGGTCTATGATGATGATACTTTTTATCCGGCCCCTGACCTGTGCACGCACAGCAATAAGGCAAGCATACCTGTTTCTGATATCGCTGATGATGACGGGCTTATAGAGGTCGTACTGATGGCTTATGATGCACTGGGACATGAGGATTCTGAGACAGCCTCTTTTGTGTATGACAGGGAGGCTCCTTCTTCTGATGAGCTGAAGATTATAGATAATAACGGGAAAGAGGTGGAGCATGCCAAGGATGAGCAGATTACTGTAGACATAATCTTTACTGTCAATTCCGGAACCAGTGACGACCTGGATACGGGGAATGTTTATGCTGACATATCAGGCATCAACCCTGTATATACTGCAAAGGAAAAGGCAGAATGTGAAACCAAGAATGGCGGATATGAGTGTGTTATCAAGGATAAAAAGATGAAGCTGGCAAAGCCGGGAGAAGGGGAAGATGCAAGTGTCAGTGTTGTTGTTGAGGCTGCTGACAAGGCAGGGAATTATGAGGCTATGACACTTACAAAAACGATAGGCTATGATGATGCAGGGCCTTCTGCAACTGATATCAGGACAGATAAGGTAAAAGGCTCTGTCAGCTATGCAGGGGAGGCCACTACGTTTATCGCTGAGATTGATGAGACCGGCGCAGGCATAGATAAGGGTGATGTAACACTTGATCTGAGCAGCATCAACGGGAAGAAGGAAAAGGCGGATGAGTGTGTCGAGAGCGGGGGAAGCTGGACATGCTACTGGAACGGTGTTAAGGCAGGGCAGGGTGTTATAGACGGGAAGAAGACAGTGTCCTTGTCAGGCTCTGACCTGCTCGGAAACAGCATTACACCAGAGGATGCAGAGGTTGTCCTTGACAGGATCAAGCCAAAGGTTGTTTCCTCTGATGCTAAGGGGCTAGGTGTTGGGGCTGAGGCAATAGAGGGCTATATAAAAACAAGTGACCAGGTAGTGATCACTGCCAAGGTCAGGGAGAAGAACGGAATTGCCAGGGCTGTAGCGGATTTTGGCATGGTCAGCACGACAAGCGTGGTAGTGGACGGGACAATTGCTCCGGATGAAGAGGAGGGTGTATATACGGTCACTTTCAAGAGCGACCCTATAGATGTCAAGGGCTATATAGATACGAAGATCCCATTGAATCTTACTGATGCTGCAGGGAATAATTATACATATCAGCAGCCGATAGTTGTGCATAATTATGCTGACCTGGAGCATCCAAACTACTGGACGCATGAGATAAGCTGCTCCCCTACCAAGGCTGACAGGCAGATAACAAGCCTTGTGGAGTATGCTGTTTTGTGCTCTGTTAAGCTTATCCCATTAACAACCAATCTGGAGACAATATCAATAGATATGGACAGGGCCAGCTGCAAGGAGAATGTGGAGGGCTCTGACAGTTATATTAAGTCTATGAAGCCAACCAATAAGGAAAGGGGAAGCACTGAGCCTTACATCGACATCAAGCTTGCACAGGCAGAGATGAGGATAGACAAGATCAGCATGAACTGCTCGCTGGAGATAATGACAAGGGAAGGCAATAATATCACAAAAAACCCTGAGATAGAGAACGTTACAGTGGAGATAGGGCTGTATAACATGCCTTTAGGCGAGCTTGACAAGGCTACTGAGCAGAAGATAAGGGATGTAGAGGACACTATAGCTGTCGGATGGGAGTTCATAGGCAGCCTTAAGGAGGTATTGAATTATGCTGAGAATATATGCAGCATCATTGGCCTGCTCCAGAAGGTCCAGGTCTTTTTTGGAATGTTAGAGCAGATACCATTAATAAAAGAGGGTGTTGGAGGGGCTTCAAGCTTTATAGAGAAGTATGCAACAGGGCAGACCACTGCATTTTACAGCGCATGCAAGTATGTCTCATGCGATAAGACATTGTGGGGCAACTGGTACACAGGCCAGAAAAGCCTCTGGGCAGATGAGATAAGGACAGCAGGCAGGGGTTTTGCTGCCGGAGGGGATAAGGAGGTAGGGTGGTATGAACAAATGCTTAGATCATCTGACTTTGGTACGATGTTCCCTGAGACGCCGAAAGACAGCATCATACTGAGCGTGTTTACAGGATGCATCCCTGGCATGATATATAATATAGAGAAACGGAGGCAGATACAGTGCAATTACGGCGTTTGCCTGTGGGACAGCGCTGAGAACAATATCCCTGCAAGAACCTGCAGCAAGCAGAGGCTATACCTGGAATGCAAGTTCCTATTGGGAGAGGCATTACAGTTTGTCCCGCTTAACTGGCTTAGGACGATCATGCAGCAGGTCACGTACATCCTGTCAGACCCGTTCTCATTGGTCTTCGGCATAGGGGGGTATATTCTCTGCCCTGAACTGCCGCGTGAAAAACACGGGCAATGCGCTGTCTTGAAGGGGCTTAAAGTAATACCGGAGATAATATCAGACTTTAAGATGCTGGCTGAGAAAGAGAACTGGAAGATACAGGGAGACATGTGCGGGGAGTATTTTGACAGGCTGGACAAGATGGAGGAGGAGGTTTCTGGGTAAGATGTTTGAAAAACACAAGATGAAAATTTCAGGGAGAGTTATTGGCAAGGACACTATAAAATTATTATCCAAAAAATGATTGACTCAAGAAAGGGCAGAGATTGGAAGTTTGTAAGGTAAAATGGAGAAAGAAGAGAGCAAAAACAAGTATGGAAGGCAAAAAAGCCAGACAGTGTCTGGCCAATTGGGCTTGAGAGGGTATTTTATATCAAAAATGAAACATATATGCCAAAAAAGGAACAGTGTTGGTTTTGGAATAAATTTATCTCTGCTTAAAAGAGAGATGCATCTAAGAGATCTGGCAAGGTTCACTGAAAAGTTCACAGAAAACTACCCAGAAAAGGGGTTGGCAGAAAGGTTGGTAGAAGGGTTGGTAGAAACCCCCCAGATAACCCCCCAGAAAAACAAGATAAGACCCCCCAGAAAACTATACAGAAAACTACCCAGAAAAGTGGTCAGAAACTACCCAGAAAAGTGGTCAGAAACTACCCAGAAAAGTGGTCAGAAAACTACCCAGAAAGGTTCACAGGGAATAATGGATATAATGAACAAAGATCGTGATATGATAAAAAACTCCATCCAGCGGTTGGAGAATTACATCATAAAAAACTCCAGGCAGTGGCTGGAGAATCTAAAAAACTGCAGGCACTTCCTGCAGAATTGCTTTTTTTACATATATAACAAAAAAGTTAAAAACTTTTTTGAATATGCTCTGGGCATATAACAAAAAAGTTAAAAACTTTTTTGAATATGCTCTGGGCATATAACAAAAAAGTGATAATATTATAACAAAAAAGTTAAAAATTTTTTTGAATATGCTCTGGGCATATAACAAAAATGTTACAGAACAACGAAATGAGGGTTTTGGAAAGGCTAGTAGAGAACCTTGAGTCAGAGTTTACACTCTCTGATATGTCAAAAATGCTAAAACAAAAATATTCCCAAACCTATAGAAGTATTGATGTTCTTTTAAAAAGAGGAATAGTTAAGGTAAAGCAGGTAGGAAAAAGCAAGGTAATCAGATTAGACTTTTCAAGGTATCATCCGGAATATGCAATGGCTGAAATAGAAAGACTGAGCAAAACTATCAAAAACAAGGATATCTCAATAGTCTTAAATAAGACGTTAAAAATAAATAAACAGTTTATCTGCATATTGTTTGGAAGCTATGCTTCAGGAAGATTCAAAAGGGATTCTGATATGGACCTTCTTTTCATAATACCAGAGGGGTATGAGGTTAATAAATTTGAAAAATCAGCCAAAAATAGTCTTTCTGTACATAATACAGATATTAATGTCATAACAGAAGATAATCTGTTTGAGATGTGGGCGGCTCCTAAGAAGCTTAATGTTGGGAATGAATTGCTTAAGAACCATATTGTCTTAATCGGAGCAGAGCATTTTATTAATTTAGTGAGGAAAAGGTATGCTGGAAGATAAAAGATTAAAGGAAAGCAGTGCAATAATAAAGAGGCTTATTGCAGAGAGAGGGATAGATAAACCCATAGAAGGCACTGTTGAGTTCTTTATAGAAAAAAGCAACCAGTCAATAGCAGTAGCCTCCAGATTGCTGGAACTGGAAGATGAAGAGGGCTTGATAGCAGAGATGTGGATTATTAATGCCTCTTACTATGCGATGTTTTTTGCAGCTACATCACTACTTGCCAGATTTGGCCACAGAATAAAAGAAAAGAGTGGAGTGCATAAATTAACATATCATGCATTGACCCATTATTTTTTAGTGGAAGACAATAAGCTGGAAAAGCATTTTATGGAAGAGTATAAAGATGCGGTGGAAGAGGCTGAAGAGCTGCTTCAGATAAGTGAAAGAAAGGCAGAAGAACTGATCAGATCGTTTGATAATGAGATGAGCAAAAGAAAGATATTCACATATGAGCTTGGCAAGAAAGCTGAAAAGAAGAAGGCTAAAACCTCGCTTGAAAGAGCAAAGAGGTTTGTTGCTGAGATTGAGAAGATAATAAGCTAAAATGTTCGAAAAACATAAATTACCGTCACTGGAGATGGGGATCATGATAGTTTTAGTAGTCATATCTGTATTCAGTGTAGGGTATTATACTGAAAACAGAGGGATGAATCTTATGGATTCTTTCAGGATGCTGGCAAACGGTGGAATCGGTAAGATAGATGGAATGAAAGGGGTTACCGGGATGGTCACAGGGTATGGAGAAGGGGGGATGGTTATGGTTACTGGGGGTGCTGTGAGTGATTATAGTAAGGAAATTGAGGCCGCTTATAAGAAGAATCCAATAATAAAAAGAAGAGGATTTGATGGAATTATTGAGGCAATAATCATGATTGAATCAAGTGGTGGAATCTATCTAACAGGAGATAATAAACAGTCTGTAGGACCAATGCATGTTAATATAGATACAGGAAAAGGATATGGGTATACAGAGAAGGAATTAAGGGAAAACTCTTTTGCCAATATAGATGCCGGGGCTAAAAAAATAGCTGAGATAATAGAGGATGATAATTTTGAAGGTGATGTAAGACAGATCATTTTTGGATATAACCAAGGGGGTGTTCCTAGCAAAAGTGCTGTAGAGAGCGGATCAGGGAAGAGGATATATCCAAATGTTGATAAAGTTGGTGCAGACTATCTTGTTTATACAAGATGGAATGGTGTTATTGCTTATAATCCAGATATCCTTCCAAGTGGATCTGATACTGAAGAGTATACTAATAAGGTTAAATTGACGAATTATCAAATAGGAAAAGGCAAGGAGTATTTCTCTAGTTCGTCTAGCAGCAGAACAAAAAAGGAAGAACCTGAAACCAAGACATACACTTTCAGAGTGGAAGACCAGCTAGGCATGGTATCTAATGTAGAGGTAGAGGTGACTTCTTCCCAAAGTGAAAGGGATGCAAAAACAATACTTGACAACAGGATGAAAGAGCTGGGAATAGTAAATTATGAAGTTACGAAGGTTCATGAGCAAAAACCAGAGGATGAGAGCTATGTCCCTCCCGTAGATACAGAGATCTACCTGGTTAAAAAAAATGGCCAAATAACACAGGTTGAACTGCCAAAAGATAAAGAAACGAGAGAGAAGCTGATTGAAAAGTGGAAAACAGATGCACCTGGACAGGGTATAGACCTAGATCCAATAGATGGCGCTAAGAAGGGGGAACTATTCACTAAGAAGAAGGATGAGAAGGTTGAAACCTATAGTGATCCAACTCTGAACGCTCAAACAGGGAAAAGGGAAGTAACCCTTACTATGTCTGACAGCACTACACTGACGCTCAGCCAGAAGGGTGATGACCCTAATGTATTCAGCGGCCTTTTAAACGGAGAACAGCGCACGTTTGCAATCAATCCAGACACGAGGAGAGCCACCTTTAAGGTAAGCTCTGCTGACGGCAGCGGGCTAAGCAAAGAAGAGGTAAAAAGCCTTACTTATACAGGAAAATGGGACATGAACGGAAGGATGATACTAAACCAGGAAAAAGGAGACCCAATAAGGGTTAACCTACAGGAAGACGGAACGTTCTATGTAGGAGGAAACCAATACTACCTCTCAAAAGACAAAAATGTAAAATCTGCTGTCTTAGACAGCGGTGCAACGCTTACTAATGAGTATGTTTTGTTGAGTATTGGAAAGTGGGTGGTTGATACTATAGGTTTGAAATGGACCCCAGGATTGGATGAATCCTCTCTTTTCTATAATAAGGAAGAGGAAAAATTCTACGATGAGGATAATCAACCTATAGAATTAAGTGCTGATGAACAGGTTATTATGAGAATTGAAAAGGAACTAGAAGGTGATTCTTCCTTAGCAATAATTTACCCCTATGTCCATGATGGAAAAATTGATAAAGAGAGTTCAGATTATCTGCTAAGAAAAGGTGAGGATTATTTATTAGTAAGCAAAGAGTCTTATGATATTCTAAGTAAAGATATAAAGCTAAAGAGTATTAGTAGTATTTCTTCGAGGGATGGTAGAACAGGTACTGCAAAGATAAAAACAGATAAAGGGGAAATAGAAGTTAAAGAAGATTTTAAGAATATACATACAATAATTACTTACTCTGAAGGGGATGTAACTAAGATTATTCAACATAATAGGCTGGATGGGAGCATAACAACCACAACAATGAACAAAAAGGAACAGACAGAAGAGATAGAAACAATACATAAGGATGGGAGCAAAGAAACCAGAATAACAAATGATAAAACTAAGACAATAAGAGTAGAGTGGGTCACTAAAGACAAGCATAAGCTTTCATATAGCTATAAAAAAGATAAAAGCCCTAAGAAGGCTGTCTTTGAGATGGCTGACGGGAGGAAGACCATAATCAAGAATAACGGCGGGAACAATGATATTACAGGGGCTATAAGCGATGGAAGCATAGGAATAGAAGACCTTATCCTGGCCAGGGAGATCGAGGAAGGAACATCCTTATTCGGGATGGGGAAGGAGCAGACTGATTCTGGCTGGGTATTTCAGAAGGATAACAGAAGAAATACGGATGGAACAAAAAGTAAAGGTATCCTAAAGATAGGCGATACAACCATTAATCTTGATGAGAATACAGCTGTCAGAAGGACATCTACAGGGGGGTATGTAGGGTATGAACCATCACCTGGAGGATATAGATACTACCAGGGGGATGGTGTAAAAGATAAGGGTAATGGAGTTTTTTTTGTGAATGTGGTTGATGATTACTTTGTAATACGTGAGTTCACATCAGACCATGAAGAATATGGCACTGAATTCAGAAATGGGGATTATATATTTAGTGGTTGGCAGATCTACAGGAACGGCGAGCTGGATAGTATAATAACAGAATCAATAATTAATGGAAAATTGGTTTATGAAGCGCATAAATTAGGGGAATTCTTTGATGAGGATGGCGAGTTTAGAGTACCTTCCGGAGTGATCAGTACTGCAACGAATGAACTACGTGCAGGATTCATCAAAGATAAATATACAGGCTATGGACGGACCAGCTTCAGCGCCAGGCTTAAAGGCGCTTATGATGCTGCACGGGGAGGAAGGGCCTGGTCTACCTTGCTCGGGTTAGAAGATAGTGGGTATAGGAGGACTATGGATAATTTCTTTGCCAATGAGTTTCTTGGGCAGGTCATATCAGGCAGGTGGGAGGACTCTATCTGCCATTGGGAGCTGCCTAAGGACAAGGAAGGGCTTTGGCACGGCAGGTTACAGAGCGGGGTTGTCACTGTCATCGTTGACCTTTCAGGGGAAAGGAGCGAGGTAGAGGATGCTGAAGGCAAGATACAGTACCTCTACAAGATAAGCTACGGGATAAACAATCCACGCTTTAAGGAGGCGGAGAAGAATAAGAAGGTAAGGTATAATATTGAGCTCTACAGGAATGGAAGAAAGATTATGGACGTCTTTAAAAAAGACAGGGAGATCGAAGAAGGTGCAGTTGTCATGGGAAGGCCTGGCATGGGTGAAGCTAGTGTTCCTGTTAAATACAGCTCTAAGATGTATGATCAGGTATGCATCAAGTTCAGCGACGATCTGCAGCTGGCCAATGGTGATTATAAGGATAAGTTCTGCAGGACAATAACAGAGCCTACAGGAGCGCCTACAGCGTACAGCGGAGAGGCTGCAGCCGCTGCAGGCACAGAAGCAGATGATGGAAGCATATATAATGAATATTAGCTGAAAGATATAATATCAAAAATAAATTTTAACAGAAGATGGTAAGAAAAAAAAGAGGACAGATAACTGTATTTATCATAATCGGGCTTATAATACTGCTTACATACATATTATTGTCGCGCTACAAGACAGAAAGCCTGGAGGAAGAGGAGCTTATACTTCCTGAGCTTATCCCTGTGCAGCAGTATGTGCAGACATGCACCAGGAACCTAGCAAGGGAGGCTATAGTTACAATGGGAAGGAACGGCGGCTATGTGGATTTCCCGTCATGGGTGCAGGGCGACCCTAACAGCTACCTGAAGCTGAGCCCGAATGATGAATTAAAGAACCCCTACTGGTGGTATGACGGAAGAAGCGCAATACCCACAATAGAGTTCATGGAGCAACAGATATCAGGATATACAGAAAGGGGGATGGAGGCATGCATTGATAATTTCTCTGCCTTCCATAACCAGTATAATGTTATAGAATTAGGAAGTTTTGATGTCATTACAGAGATAGCAGAGGAGGATGTTCGCATTAAGACTATCTATCCTCTTGAGATTAAGGACAAGTTCAACAAGACACTGGCAGAGCTGCAGAGATTCCCTGTAACGATAAACATAAGGCTGAAGAAGGTGCATCAGCTGGCTGAAAGCATAATGGAAAGGGAGAACAATGATTATTTTATCGAGAAAAAGGCTATAGACCTGATAAGCATGGACACTGATGAGACGCCTACTACAGACATAGCTGTGAAGTGCGGGACAAAGAGATGGGAAGTAAGCGATGTAGAGGATAAGGTAAAAGAGCTGCTTGAGGCAAATCTGGGCTATATCAAGATCGAGGGGACTAATTTTGATGATAAGGCAGTAATAGCGCCTTATATTTTTGAGGACATCAACCCGTTTTCTGAATCAAACAGGTATAATGAGTCGTATTATTACCACCATTATATATGGGATGTCTCTGATGTCAAATACCCGAACATGCATGTCAGTTTTGATTATGACAGTAAATGGCCTATTGATTTTTATGTAAGGCCGAGCAGCGGAAGGTTTCTTGAATCCAACTCGCAGAGGGCAGGGGGGATATTAAAATTGTTCTGCCTGCATATCTGGCATTTTACATATGATGTTATATTTCCTGTCACTGCCACTATCGTGGACGAAAAGACAGGGAGTAATGAGAGGTATAACTTCAAGTTCGCATTCAAGGCGCAGATAAACCATAACATGCCTGACCGAACCAGCTTTTCTGTTGAAACCTTTGACACAAGAGGGGGCTATACAGATGAGGAATACTGCGCTGATGTGACAAATGAGATAACTATTCGTGCTGATGACAGCATAACAGGTTATGGGATTAAAGATGTTAACATAACATTCACATGCGGAAGGTTTACATGCAATATGGGAAAGACAGAGAGCGACTGGGAGAGCGGCGGGATACCTAAGCTGAAAAAGAGGTTTCCATACTGCACAAACGGAATCCTAAGAGGAACAAAGCAGGGGTATGAAGAGGGAGATACCTTTATACAGACAGGAAGAAAGCTGGGGACAGACCCGGCAGAACAGACAGGAGAGACCTTTACATTCGAGATGATGCCTGTTAAAGAGCTTAATTTTAGTGTGGTAAAGCATATGATGCTTTCTGAGGATGCCATAAGCGGGGAAAAGGGGCTGAAAGACAGCGAGACAGCCATGGTCACTGTAAAAAACGCTCAAAATGACTTTGAGAGCTACAGCGCATACCCGTCAGAGGCAAACGCTACACTAAGGCTGCTGGCAGGAGAGGATTTTGAGTATGAGCTGCAGGTCATCGTCATGGACAAGGACGAGGAGACCGGAGAGGAAAGATTATCTGCCGGGTATGAAGGGGAATGGAAGATAACAAAGGATGATGTGAAGTTAGGAGGGAATATAACATTCCATGTCCTGGGAAAGGAGTTTGAGGAAGAGGAGGAGATGTATGCATTTTTTGCAGGGCTGGAGACATATTCAGAGGATGTGCCTATGCCTAAGATAAAGTAAATGAAAATGGCTGGAAATGTTAAAAAAAGGAAACTTGAAGGGTATTCAGGTATTTTGAAGGATATTAGGTACCTGCTTGAAAGGGCAAGACTGCAGGCCTATAAGGCTGTTGATAATGTCAGGGTGCAGACTTACTGGCAGATTGGGGAAAGGATAGTAAGAGAGGAGCTGCAGCATAAGGAAAGGGCGGATTATGGTAAAAGCATAATTGAAAATTTAGCCAAGGATATAGGATTTACCCGGCAGATGTTGTCAAGGATTGTACAATTTTACCGTGAATATCCAATTGTAACCGCACTGCGGGCACAATTGAGCTGGACGCATTACGAACTATTAATAAATATTTCCAAGAAAGAAGAGAGGCAATTTTATGAAAATCAAATAATACAGAATGGGTGGAGCACAAGGCAGTTAGAAAAACAAATAAAAAACAAACTTTATGAATATGCCAAGAAAAAAGGGGAAGTGGTATTAAAGAAACCAATGCAGTTAGCATTAAAACCTGAAGAGGTATTCAAAGAGGTTTACAACTTTGAATTTCTTGATATTAAAAAGGATTTTAAGGAAATTGATCTGAAAAATGCCTTATTAGATAAACTAGAGGAGTTTATCCAGGAATTAGGATCTGACTTTTTTATTGGAAGAAGAGAGGTTCCTATACTGATTTCAGGAAATTATGACAAGGTGGATTTAGAATTGTTTCATGCAGGCTTAATTTGTTATGTTCTTGTTGAGGTTAAGACAGAGCCTTTTAAGCACTCTCATGTAAGCCAAATGTATTCTTATCTTAATTGGTATAAAGAGAATAAATGGAGGGAAGGGCAACGTTTGCCAATTGGGTTAATTATCTGTAAATCCAAAGAGCAGGAAACAGTACATTATGCGCTTGGTGATCTTAAAAAAGAGATATTCATATCTGAATATAAGGTTAAGTTGCCATCTGAAAAGGAGATAATCAAGGGACTAAGATGAAAAACAAGCTGAAACAGGCCATCTCAATATTATTGATAGAGCTTATCATACTCCTGCCTATTGCCATAGCTGATTCCCTGACAATAAGCAATGTCAGGGTAGAGGATATTACCGAGAGCTCTGCTAATGTCAAGTGGGAGACTGATAAGCCTGCTGAAGGGGGCGTTAATTTCGGAAAAGACACCAGCCTGGGAGAGGAGGAATTGAAAGCAGGCTATGCGATAACAGAGCATTCAGTACCCTTGACCAATCTGGAAGATGATACGAAATATTATTTTGAGGTAAAGGCAAACTATGGCACAGAGGAGTTTAAGGATGACAATAGCGGGAACCTTTATGATTTTACAACACTTCCTAAAAAAGAGCTGTTTGTTGAAGCATCTGTGCCTGAGCATTATAACGGCGGGCATAAGATCGACATCACAGGGGAGAGCATAAAAGGTGCTGAGATAAACATATATGCCAATGGAGAGGCTGCAGGAATGCTGGCTGCAGGCAGTGACGGAAGGTTTGTTTTTTATGATGTTGCGCTTAAAGAGGAAGAGAATACAATAAAACTTACAGCAGAAAGCGGCGGGAAAAAGGTGGAGAAGAGCTATAAGATAAATGTTGACACTGCTGAGCCTGTCGTGGAGATTGAGGAGATACCTGACATAGTAGGAGAGGAGAAGATAACAATTAAGGGAAAGGTAAATGAAAAGGCCAATATATCATTCTATGTAAAAAAAGAAGGGGATGCAACACCTCCTGGAAAGGTGATGAACCTGGCAGCTACATCAGTAGAGGCTAACAGGATTGAGCTTAGCTGGAACAAGACAGAGGCGGAGGATTTTGAGGCTTATATCATCTACAGGGATAATAAGGCCATAGCATTGATCCCAGACATAGGGTATACTGATTACAGCGATGTCATGGTCAATTCAGACAGGGAATATGCCTATGAGGCTGCTGTGATTGACCTGGGAGGCAATATCGGGGAAAGGTCAGATACATTAACAGTCAATAGCCTGGAAGGCGGCCTGGAGGACAGGAAAGAGCCGGCAGAGGTTGATATAGCTAAAGAGGTGAGCGGCCTGCAGAAGACAATTACAGCAGAGGCTGAGTTTGAGGAGGAGATAGAGATAGGAAAAGAGGACGGGTTCTACAGGATGAGGATTGTGGCGGCTGATCCTGCAGGGAATGAATGGATATATGAAAGAGCCGGGAATGATGCTTTGCTGCTTGATACAAAAGATCCTGAGATTGAGATAATATACCCTAAAAGCGATGCAAGCATCTATGAGAGCTATGCTGACAGCGTTACAATAAGGGGGAAGACAGAGCCCGGCGCCAGGGTCTACCTATATGTCTCAAGGTCGCCTCTGGAAGGGCTGGAGGAAGGGGAGGAGGCAGGGATAACTACTCTGGTGGAAGCAGACCTGAGGACAGACGAGAACTGCAGGCTGAACATAGGGGATGAAGAGCAGTGCAGGAAAAGGGCTGACTATGAGGCAGTGGCAGACGCTGAAGGGTATTTTGAATTTGAGGATGTTGACCTTACCTCTATCCTTGGAGGAGGGCTGAGGATGAGGGAGTATGAGACAGGGGAGGATTCACCTGATCTGGCAGAAGAGGATGACCAAAAGGATGAGAATACTGTTGAAAGCAGGCTGATGTTTATAGCTGTTGATGCTGCCGGAAGGAAAGGCACTGCAGAGATAAGCTATAATGTTGCAACATGCTGGTCAACCGACCTGACATGGGATGTTACACCGCTTCCGGAATACCAGTCGCCTACGTTCCTTAATGTTGAAAGATTAAAGGAAGGGACTGAGGAGATATATTTTTACTTTAACTTCACATACCATGGTGTCGGAAAAAATACAATAAATACAAGGGTTACAAGGCTTAGTGTAAACGACGCATGCGGTTCTGGATATCTAGAGAACAGGGAAAGGTATGAGTATAGCTGCGATATCCTGGGAAGCTGCACGAGCAAATTAAGCCCGAACGGAAGGACTGCTTATGTTGCATGCTCATTAAACTCATTAGAAGGGGTAGAGAACTGGGCAGAGGATGACTGGGACGGCTTTATAGAGGCTGTTAAGGAGGAGATGACGTTTCCTTTCAAGCTGACTATAGAATATGATGAGGAACAGGATGATGGCAAGATAGACTCTAAAACGCATTACCTGTGCACTGAGATAGGGTATATTGTTGATGCTGCCAGGATAGACCCCAGGGATGTGCTTCCTGACTGGCTTCTGTATGATGCTGTTGATTTCCTGGAAAGCTCGATCGAAAACATAGACGGCTGGCTGGACAAGATAGGGGAGATACTTCAATGGACAGCTTTTGGGTGCATGGTCAGCTTCCTTACCAAGTTTGTCGTAGGGATCTACAGGAGGGTCGTCTGCCATTATGACAGCTTCTCAAGAAGGGCTGCTAAAGCATTAGGAAGCATGGAAGGAGGGGCAGAGCAGGAAGAGAAATGCAAAACCTGCCTAAGAGAATATGAAGGAGGGGAGAACGGCGAGGCGATGAAGAGATATAATGCCAATAAGGATTTCCAGGACATTATAAGCGATACCTGCCTGAAGGAATGCTACCCTCAATGCGATTCTGCATGGAGCAAGGAAGAGGCATTGTACAAGACATACAGGTGGGCATGCGACAGGGTTTTCGGGCATGCTGCGCCTTCGAAATGGACCGAGACTGCGTCTGATGATGAGCTTTTCCAGAAAGTGACAGCAGGAACAGGGTGCGCTAATGACCAAAGTGTGAGAGGAAAGCCGGTAAGGGCAATAAGCTGCGGGAGTGTAGAAAATAAATATCCCAGCATTCAGGGAAGATATGGAGCAGATGATAAATGCCTGGAGATTACAACCCAGGGGAGATTAGGAGGAGAGTCATCATTATACCATATAGATAAACTATATTCAACAAAAGAAAATAAAGAGAAGATTTATGTAATAAGTATTGCTGATAATTCAAGGCCTGTAGTACCATATACCTATGCCATAAAGCAAACTGAAGAGAATTATCTAGTTCCTATGGAGCAGACATGCGAGCAGATCTGCAAAGGGGAATTAACAGGTGAAAGGGTCCAGATAGGGCTGCAGACAACAACAGGCGGAAAGGTTGAGCTTAAAGATAAGGGAAAGGTAAAATCAAAAGAATTAGACATAGAAGAAGACGGGAAGAATTATATCATGACTTACGGATGTATAACCCCTAACCAATGCATTTCATACACGAGCGGAGAAACAAAAAAGATAAATGTAGAAGGAGAGGAGAAGGATGTGGATGTTAAAACAGCAATTCCAATGGGATATACAAGCGATTGCTTTGCTCCAGAGTATGTAAGCGGCGACTCTAATAAGAGGATAGAGTGCTGCTGCATAAATTCACAGGGAGGGGCAATTAACGAGTATTTCCAGCCAGGGGATATTGAAAACAAGAATGGGGATTTCAGCGGTGATTATGAGGATATGGAGTGGAGCTATAGATATTACCAGCTTGAGAAAAAGGGAGGCTATAAAAATAAAAGATACAACCCAAACAGGTACATAGAAGGAAGGGATATAATGGCATGTTTCGGGCAGAACCATATCCTGTATGACGGGTTTTCTGAAGATGGTGACGGGAAGCTGCTTGTTATCGACCCTATGGAGCAGCATATTGCTGCATTCCAGTGCCTTGCGATAAGCCAGATACGCAACAGGCTTCTTCTGTTAAGGAACATGATGGGGGCGCTTAAGACCTGCCTGTTGCAGATAAGGACTACAGGAGAGGCTGATGCCGGCGTCTGCAAGGAGATATTTACGCAGTATATCTGCGCCTTTATATGGAAGATAATCACATGGGCGAGGGACGGCTGCCTTCCTTTTGGAAAAGGGGTTGACTGGACTGGAAGTGATAACAGGGTTTTGGAGTTTGTGAGCGTGGGGATGAAAGGGATGTGGGACAGTGTGGCTGATTCACAGCAGGAGCTGGCATCAGAATACGGGAATGCGCAGCTGAACAACCTTATAGGGCTGGGGGAAGAGGATGTATTCAGGAAGGTCTGCCTGGCAGCTTTCGGGTATGACTGGGAGATAAGCCTGGACAGCCTTGTGGATGCGTCTTACCAGTCGCCGTATGCTACCCTGGTGCAGGCTGTTCTGCCAAGCAGGGAGTACCTTACATTTGACCCTGTAACGTATAATGCAAAATATGAGTACAGGGCGTCGTGGCTTATCAATCCTGGATGTGATTTAGAGGGGTATAAGGTTGAGCTGGCATGCGTAACAAGGAATGACATGTATAATCATCCTGGCATCAACTGCGCAAAGCAGGCAGACCCTTACGGGAAGAACTGCGACTGCTTAGACCTAAAACCAGAGGATGCGCCTTCAACACTGATGTATTACCACAGCACGCGCGGCATTGGACAGAACGAGCTGCAGGCTATTGACTCTACACAGATAAGCGGAAGGATAAAAAATTCCCCTTACAGGTATGACCA
>JAHWHQ010000091.1 GCA_019323195.1 Candidatus Woesearchaeota archaeon
ACCCCACTATCAGTTGTATATTCGTCAATTGTATTTGTTTTAAATCCTACAGGAGTTATCTGTCCTATCGTTGTACTTCCACTTATAAAATTGTGTGATCCTGATGATCCTACATTATAATCTATCCCTCCATCACTTACTAATTCTTGTACGACGCCAGTTAATAAACCTGCTGACGATATTTGAGATATTGTAGTTGAATTTACCTGGAAATCGTGTATTTGACCGCTTTCTACGTTTATTGTATTATCTGTTCCACTTCTTCCGGCTAACAATAGATATTGACTATGGTCGTCATCTGATAAACCAACTAAGGCACCGTGGTCATTTGTAGATGAATAGGTAAAAAGTTGTTCAAAGGCAGATTTTACATCATATAAACTAGATGCATTTTTTACGACGGCCAATTTTCCAACAATTATACCATTTACTATAGCTTGCCTAGGAACATAACCTGCTGCAGGAGCGTCTTCATCTAGTGCTTGACTTGCCGTTGGATATTGAGCCTTACCCATTACTATGGAAACGTTATCCTGCATATCAATGTAGATATAATCTGCCCTAAAATAACCGGCAGACATAGTTGCCAAAGAACCCGCATTATCATATTGTGTTGTATTTATATTAGATTGTGATGTTATTTCCGTAAAACTTCCAACTGATCCATACCAATATGAAAATGTGTCACTTCCTGAACTATCAAACGCTGATGTTGTTCTTCTAGTTGTCCCCTGCCAAAACTCCCCTGCTGAAATAGCTATTGACAATAAAGAGTATGATAAAGAAGCTCCTGATACGTGTTTCATATTTTCTGTTTCATAGATCCTTGATAAAATTCTTGCTGTCGATGATGAATACAATTGTCTGAAACCAGTATTTATGTGAGTATCTACTCCATCATAAACAACAACCCCAATAATAACCTTTGTATTGAAATCATCCGTAACCAGCGATGTTTGGTAAGTGATCTGTGGTGCTCCAGAGTTATATTCAACGTATACATAAGTTGTTTGATCTGCGACTAGAGAATGAGAACTAACTGCGGCTATATTAAAGTCGTCTGAGTCTGCATCGTCTGAGTTCGATATCTTTAGTTTAACAACTCCTGCTGAAATAGCTATGTCCCCTCCGCCCGCGTCTGATATCTCAAGACCTGACATTATTCCTGATGAAGATTTTTCTATTGCGTCTATAATCTCATTTACTGAGCTTGTATAGTTTATAGTTCTTCCAGTATCCCATCCCTCAACATAATTTATGGATCTGCTCATTAATATACTTATAAATTTAAAAATTTTTTTCAAAAACGTTCTCTAGCGAGGGCAACGAGTAAAAGCATTCTTGTTCACGCTACCGCTAGGTGATAGAGATTTAAAAAAATTAGAGTTTTTTAACGGCTTTACTTACAGCTCCACTAGGAACTAAATTCTCTACGGTGGTAGTTACATCCTTAACAATTTCAGGATTTTTATTTATAACCTCTGCTACATTCTTAACTGCTCCACCTTCAACATCATAAGCTTTTCTTACAGTTTTACCACTTTCCTCTGCTATTTTCTGAGTAGTCTTTGAACCCCATATATATCCTACCGTCACTATTCCACTTATTAATGCTAATGAATACCATTCTATTCCAGTTCTTAATGTCCTACCAGTTTCTTTTTCTAAGGTAACCGCAACATCTTCAGCTGCAACAATACCTGTTCTGGCTGTCATTCCTGTTTCTCCCGCAACTACTCTAGCAGTTTGACCTGTTTCAGTAGCTACAGTTCTTGCTGTTTCACCAGTTTCCTGAGCAACTACTCTAGCAGTTTGACCTGTTTCCTGGGCAACTACTCTAGCTGTTTGACCTGTTTCCTGAGCAACTACCCTACCAGTCATACCTGCCTCTTCTAAGCCTGTTCTGGCTGTCATTCCTGTTTCATGTGCGACTACTCTAGCAGTTTGACCTGTTTCAGTAGCTACAGTTCTCGCTGTTTCACCAGCTTCATGTTCACCTGTTCTTACGCTTTTACCTGCACTAAATGGATCTTCAATTGCCTTTGATGCTCCTTTACCCATATTGATATATGTGTACAAATTTTTTTAAAATTTTAATATATATGTCAAACTTTATACATATTTCATCTGAAGCATTGACCTCTGGTGATTCCAATGATTTTACAATTAAATTCACCAATCCAATAGAAAATGTTAGAGTTATGAAAATATCATCTGTTGTTGTTCCTGTTGCCTGGTATACCGTTGAAGAAGGGATAAATGATAGAATATATTTTAATGCTGGTAGCACAGACTACACTGCCACATTAACTGGTGGTCAAGTATATACTGCCAGTACCCTATTGGCCGAAGTACAGACACAAATGAATTCTGCCTATACTCCAGATAACAATTTTACTGTTACCCTTTCATCCACCACAAATAAATATACTATTACACATTCAAGTACTAATTTTTCATTAACTTTTGCAACGAATACATCTAGATCAGCTAGAATATTATTAGGATTTTCAGAGACAGACACTACAGCCGCTACTTCCCAGACTGGTGATGGAATGTTCAATCTAGGATATAAGGAAACTATATTCGTCCTATCAAACAAATTGGCGAATGGTAATGGATACGTCAATAATAAAAAAACATCAAATGTTATATTTCCTTTGATTTGCGATGAGTCTTTTGGAAGCTATATGTCTTATACTGGTGAGGACAATGGATGGGTAATAAAATATTCCCCCTCTAGATCATTCAGCGAAATGGATTTTAAGTTAACTTTTTCGGACTGTTCAACAAAGGTCCCTTTAAATGGATTACACTGGAGCATGAATTTACAGTTTCTTCATTAATTTTATTTTTTAAATATATATGGCAATACAATTTGAGGATAAAGCTTTCGAGCTTGGAAGAGACGTTATTGTAAAGATAACATGGGATTCAATCATGCAAAAAAGGTTTGTATTAGACAAGGAGAACCTATTAGATAGGGCAATTTCTCATGGTATTTATATATTCTTTGTAAAGGATATGTTAATTGCAAGATTTAAGCAAAATATTGAAACCGAACTATTAGTTAACTTCTTCGCCAGCTTAGTTGGTAAAACTGCCCTTGATATTTTAGTTAAAATTATAAGAAAACGTGAATTTAACTATATTGATTTATTGGTGAGTAATGCCACCTCCGAAGTGTTAGGAATGATCTG
>JAHWHQ010000092.1 GCA_019323195.1 Candidatus Woesearchaeota archaeon
GGCCGGATTGGCTATAGGCGGCTGGATAATCAACGTTGGCTATAAGATCGGGACGGACCACATGAAGTGTTTGATTGGTGAAGCGCCTTCGACTGAACTTATCGCTAAGATAAAGAAGATTGCCTTAGGCATCAAGGGCGTTAAGGGGATTAATGACGTCAGGGCGCATTATGTCGGTGTCTTATTGCATGTTGAGGTTCATATAGAGGTCGATAAGAAGCTGACCATCTTGCGTGCGCATTCCATAGGGAAAAAGGTCCAGAATAAGCTTGAAGAGCTCGATATTGTTGACAGGGCTTTTGTGCACATCGACCCGGTTAAGATTACAAAGTGAGGCACCAAAGTATACAGTTCAGTGAGATTACTGCAGCAGCACAGTGGCATGCCGCATTCGGCACGCGGCATGCAGGGTGCCACTGTGCTATACCTGCTATGCTCTCTGGATGTTTATACCAACTGTATACTTAACAACCCTGCTTTGAATGATACAAAGATATATAAATAAGAACCTTTTCTGGTTAAAACCATGGAAAACAAGATAGAGAAGATCATTCCCGACACCTCTGTGATAATAGAGGGCCTTCTTTCCAAGAAGATAAAGGGTAATGAGCTTCAGGTAGGCTCTGTCATCATCCATGAGGCTGTTATTGCAGAGCTCGAGCATCAGGCAAACCTTGGAAAGGCTATCGGCTTTCTCGGCCTGGACGAGATAAAGAGGATAAGGGGGCTGAGCGGGAATTTCGAGCTGTCATTTGGCGGCAAGAGGCCCGTCGCTGCTGAGATAAGGCACGCTTCGCTTGGCGAGATTGACAGCCTGATAAGGCAGCTTGCATTTGAGGAAGATGCCACCTTGATAACCTCTGACAAGGTGCAGAGCGAGGTTGCCCTTGCAAGGGGCATAAAGGTCCTGTATTTCAGCCCTGAGACCGCCGCCAGGGAGCTGAAACTGGAGAAGTTCTTTGATGAGAATTCTATGAGCGTCCATCTCAGGGAGAACGTCATTCCTTATGCCAAGAAAGGCTTCCCTGGAGACTGGAGTTTTGTCCCTTTGAGGAAGAAGGAATTGACACAGGAAGAGGTCCAGGAGATCTCAAGGGAGATCATCGAGGATGCCAAGCTTAGGAGGGACGGTTTTGTGGAGATCGAAAGGGAAGGGAGCACCATCGTCCAGCTTGGAAAATACAGGATTGTCATCACAAAGCCGCCTTTCAGCGACGGCTGGGAGATTACGGCTGTAAGGCCTGTCAAGCAGTTATGCCTTGATGATTATAAGCTGAGCGAAAAACTGATGAAAAGGGTTGCTGAGCAGGCAGAAGGGATTTTGGTTGCAGGAAGCCCTGGCATGGGGAAAAGCACCTTTGCGCAGGCATTGGCAGAGTATTACGCCGGAAGGGAGAAGACTGTCAAGACAGTGGAAGCCCCCCGAGACCTTATACTTCCAGAGAGCATCACCCAGTATGCCATCTCCCATGGTGATGCCCAGGAGATACATGACATCTTATTATTGAGCAGGCCCGATTATACCATCTTTGACGAGATGAGGAATACTGACGATTTCAAGCTTTTTGCAGACATGAGACTGGCAGGAGTTGGCATGGTAGGTGTGGTGCATGCGACAAACCCTGTAGATGCCATACAGAGGTTCATCGGAAGGGTTGAGATGGGCGTCATCCCGCAGATTATAGATACTGTTGTCTTTATCATGAACGGCGCTATCAAAAGCGTCTTAAGCCTCAAGATGGTCGTCAAGGTCCCTTCAGGCATGACCGAGGCAGATCTTGCAAGGCCTGTTGTCGTGGTCAACGAGTTCGAGACCGGCAAGCTTATCTACGAGATATACTCCTACGGCGAGCAGACAGTGGTCGTTCCTGTCCAGGAGGAGGTTAGCAAGAGCGGCGTCCATAAGCTGGCAGAGGAGAACATCGCGAGGGAATTTTCAAGGTATTCTGATGATGTCGAGGTAAACTGCGTCTCTGACAGCAAATGTGTGATAAAGGTTCCTGAGAATAATATAGCAAGGATCATAGGAAAAGAGGGAAAGAACATCAACCAGCTCGAGAAGAAGCTTGGCATGTCCATAGATGTCCAGGCCCTTGACACCAAGGCTAAAGAGAAAAAATCCGGCCATCCGTCTCCTTACGAGGTCGTGATAAAGAAGAACACCATCATGTTCCAGCTTGGCATCAAGATGCAGGATAAGGACATTGACATCTACATCAATGACGAGTTCATCATAACCACCAAAGCAGGCAAGACCGGCCTGATAAAGGTCAAGAGGAACAACCCGATCGGAAGGATGCTGATAAAGGCCTATAACAACGGTGAGAGTATCGAGCTTAGGGGTTGATTATTGTTCTTAAAGAGAATCTATTTTTTCTGATGATTCTTAAGCCATTTGAGTTTCTGAACAGATGAAAGTTTTTATCGACCGCAAACTTTAATAATCAGAAACACCATAATATAACAAAATGCCTCAAAACCCCTAGACAGGATTATATATCCACAATAATAGAAAATTTTATTGATGGCCATGCGAAACAGACAGGGTATGATATTAGGGATATTGTACAGTGGTATAATCCCCATATAACAGAAATGCAGGATAATAGTGATATTTTTGCTGAAAGGGATGAAAAGATTAAGAGAAGGATACATCAATTCTGGATTGATGTTCTTCCTTTGTATGAATATAGGGATAAATTTTAACATCAGATCTAAAATTATCATCCCAACAAAAAATATATAAACAATACCCCTCTCCAGATTCCCCCATGGGGGACTTCAATCTTACATCCTTGATCTTCAGCATTATCGGCGGCTTAGGCCTATTCATCTTCGGCATCAAGATAATGGGCGACGGCCTTCAGAAGGTTGCAGGCCAGAGGATGAAGGACATCATCGGGTATCTTACCGACAACCGCTTTGTTGGCATGGGCCTTGGGACATTGGTCACTTCTGTCATACAGAGCAGCTCTGCCACAACTGTCATGCTTGTCGGGTTTGTCAATGCCGGCCTCATAACATTGATCCAGGCAATCCCTGTAATGCTTGGTGCAGCTGTAGGGACAACGATAACTGCCCAGCTGATAGCCTTCAGGCTGACAGATTATGCGCTGCCTATCATCGGTGTAGGTTCAGCGATGTACCTTTTCGGCAAGAGAAAAAGGACAAAGCAGATAGGAGAGGCCATCCTTGGCTTTGGCATCCTCTTTCTTGGGCTTAATATCATGTCCTCAGGCGTAAAGCCTCTGGGCCAAAGCGCTGTTGTAAGGAGCTCTTTTACAAGATTCAGCCACAACATTCTTCTGGGCATCCTGGTCGGGACGATAGCGACCGCTGTTATCCAGAGCTCATCGGTTACAACAGGCATTATCCTTGCCCTGGCGGGTGTAGGGCTGTTGGACCTGAGAGGCGCAATACCCCTTGTTCTGGGGGCAAATATAGGGACCTGCATAACAGCCCTTTTAGCAAGCATAGGGACAAACCTTTCTGCAAAAAGGCTTGCTGTTGCGCATGTTGTCTTCAAGGTTGTTGGGGCGCTCATCGCGCTTATCCTTTTTCCCCTTTATTTCCTCCTGACGATCCGCAGTTCAGGTAACCTTATGCGGCAGATAGCCAATTTCCATACCATATTTAACATTACCAACGCCGCCTTGTTCATCGGCTTTACCCCCCTGTTTGCCCGGATGATGAAAAAGATAGTTCCCGGCAAAGAGGTGGTAATTGAACACGGCCCTAAGTACCTTGCCAAGGATTTGTTAAATACCCCTTCAATTGCTATAGACGCTGCTAAGAAAGAGATACTGAGGACATTGAAGTTCACAAAAGGCATGGTGCAGGATGCGATGGATGCATTCTATGATGAAGACCTGAAAAAAATACAGAATGTCATCTCAAGGGAAGAGATCATTGATGAGCTTCAGGATTCGATAACAGCCTACCTTGTCAAGATAACAGAGAAGGAGATCAGCGAGACAGAGGCTGCCATGATACCTGCCCTGCTCCATTCCATCAATGACATAGAGAGGATTGGCGACCATGCGATGAACCTCGCAGATTTTGCAGAGCGTAAGATAGACCACGGCTTAAAGTTCAGCGGGAAATATATAGAGGAAATCAAGAAGATAGAGCTATTGATTAATGAGATGATGGATGATGCTGTAAAGGCCCTTCCTGAGCTGGATAAGGCGCTGGCAAAGAGCATGCTTGACAAGGAGGACAGGATAAACAGGCTTGTCATCGAATACAGGACTGCGCATACAGAAAGGCTGACAAACGGAGTATGCTCGCACAGGTCAGGCATTGTTTTTATCGATATGCTGATGAACTTCGAGAAGATAGGCGACCACCTCACAAATATAGCCCAGGCGATACAGGGCAAGCTGCAGTGGAACGGCGATGATGTTTAGATTATATTGCAGTTAAGAGATGGCATTAAAAAATGGCAAAGGTAAAGAAGGTAAATTATATCCAATATATCAGGGAAAGTTGTTCTATAGGAGACGGTCCAAAAGAAGGGTGCATAGGGTTTCTTCTAGTTCCTCATGAATTAATGAATGCGCCTTATAATCCTATGGTTTATAGGGGGCTTATCAATGAAATAGAAATCTGCGATTATATTGACGGGCAGATGGTTGTTAGTGAGAGGAATAAAGAAGAAAGAAAAACAATAATCCAAAGATCACCCAGGATAATGGGCTTAAATAAGAAAGGAGGAGATAGAAAAGATATTACCCTTTACGTGAAGTCTGATAATCCAGACACACTAAGGTATTACAAACATGAGGGGGGTATAGTTGAACCATTAGCTGATGAGGATTATATCTGCAAAAAATCTGTTCTTTTAAAATATCTCTCAAAATGCCTCTTAGAATATCCTTCAAATGAGCGAGAGGCTATCTCACAAAAAATTCTGTCTGTTATAAAGCCTTACAAGTCAATAGGAACATCACATCTTGAAACAGATGCTACAAAATTGGACACTCTCCAGATATTTCTTTTGAAGGAATTTAATGAGCTGCTATTAGAAAATAAAAGAGATTAGGGCAATACCCCTGTTTTCTCTTTTCAGCCTTTTCCCCACTCCCTAATCGCTACACAAAATACGAAAA
>JAHWHQ010000093.1 GCA_019323195.1 Candidatus Woesearchaeota archaeon
ACGGTCATTTACCTCATCAACGAAATGGGGAAGCTTAAGTGTAGTCCTGCCTTTCAATACATCCTTGCCGGCCACTATCATACCTCCGCCATATTTAAACGGTAAAGGATCTCTTCCGTAAGCCTTTTGTACTCACCGGCAAGCCTGCAGTCTGCATAGAGTCCGCTAATACCGATCCCCTCGAAAGCCGATTCCTCACATTTTACCGTCCTTGAGGTTACTGTATCAAAGACTTTGTTCCCGAATACCGACCTTACTTCTTCCTCTACCTGCCTGTATACTATTGCACGGCTGTCCATCATGGTGAGAAGCACTCCTGTGATCTCTAATTTTG
The DNA here is from genome assembly GCA_019323195.1 of Candidatus Woesearchaeota archaeon. Taxonomy (GTDB): domain Archaea; phylum Nanobdellota; class Nanobdellia; order Woesearchaeales; family JACPBV01; genus JAHWHQ01. Next base: position 335 of record JAHWHQ010000093.1, read on the forward strand.
GGTTAAGGTTTTTCTTCGATTTCTCAATGGACTGCATCAGGTCATTTACTCCCATGAGACTGAACTTCCCCGGGAATATGGGGATAATGAGGCTGCTGCTTGCTATGAAGCTGTTTAGTGTGAGGATCCCCAGAGATGGAGGGCAGTCTATGAGTATAAATTCAAAATCCTTTACATTTTCCAGGATATCTTTTAATACAAAGAATCCCCCTGCATCCAGAAGAAGCTTTGTTGCTGCATTGGAAAGCTCCTGATGAGAGGGAAGTATATATAAATCTTTAAACCTGGTTTCAACTATGTAACCGTTTGTGTCCTTTGATTCGTTTACAAAGAGCTCATCTATGCAGTTGTATGAGTAAAGATTGTCCTCTCCAAGCATGTTCTTGCTTAAGCTGGCCTGGCTGTCCATATCCACAAGCAGGGTTTTTCTTCCCTGCAGGGAAAGCTCATATCCAAGGTTTATGGTTGTAGTAGTTTTCCCGACTCCCCCTTTCTGATTTACTATGGCAATTGTCTTTGTCATCTCTTGGCCTCCTTAAAATTATCCGAAATATTTTCATAGAGGCTCTTAAGTGCTTCATGTTCGTAGTGATCCATACATATTGGTGTAAGGTCAGGTGTAAATGTCAAGGTAATTTCCCCCATCCACTTCAAATTGATTTCCCCCATTGATTACAAACAGAATTCCCCCACCTGTTATAAATAGAAATCCCCCATTAATAAATCAGAAATGATTACTTTACCTCCTTTTTTTTAATTTTTTTTATTCTATACGACACACCATCAAGGTTAAATATTTTAGAATGATGCAATAATCGGTCGAGTAAGGCCGTCGTCATAATTTCATCTCCCATCATCTCAGCCCATTCACTAAAATTTTTATTAGAAGTGATAATTATTGATTTCTTTTCATATAATTCACTGACAAGATTAAAGAATAAATTTGCCTCCTTCCTTTCAATTGGAGAGTAACCGATTTCATCGATAATTATTAAGTCGGATTTGATTATCCTGTTCAGCCTGAATGAAGCTGATCGCTGTATATCAGAAGTTTTAAGAAGTTTAATAAGGGCGGTCATCCTTTCAAAACTCACCACATACCCTTTCTCTACTGCTTTTATGCCTATACTTATAGCAAGGTGTGTTTTCCCCAGCCCCGGAGGGCCGAAAAACAGCATATTCTCATGTTTATCAATCCAGTTAAATTCGAGCACCTGTGAAATGTCCATTTTTGAAACACCCTTAATCAGTCCAAATTCAAAATCTTCGATCTTTTTCTGAACCGGGAAATGCGCACCTGTCATATTTCTCTGGAGTCTCCTTTCTATACGGAAATTTAATTCAGCCTGTAAGAGATAATCAATAAAACTGATATATGAAAATTGCCCCCTCTCTGCTTCATTAACAGCCTCATCCAGCTTTTTTGTTATACCTTTGAGGTTCAGGGTAGTTAACTGGCTTAAAACTTTATCATATGTCTTCATTGCTGTTGCCCCCCATTCTTTTTAAGTACATCTCTATAGGGACTGAGATCAGGTTTTGAGACATTTATGCCAGGCATATCTATTCTTGATTTTCTATCTGAAATATTAACTACAGGAGTTGAACGTTCTGTATCTTTCTTTAAAAAATATATGTAAGAATCATTGAGGTTTGCCATGGAATATGTCTGGTTTTCCATACAATAATCCAGTGCGGTTTTGAAACTCTCTGCATTAATATCCTTATCTTTAAAATATTTTTTTGCTTCCAGACACTGGTCTCTCACATACCGGGAAAATGTCTTAAAATTAAAATCAAGAAACCTTTTCCATCCGGTATATGAAAAATAGTCTGCAACCTCCTTCTTTAAGTCTGAGGCTTTTTTAGACATATCTCTTAAAACGACCTTGTTTTTCACAAGTTGCCCGGGAATTAGAGACAATGAATGGCTTGCTATCTCTTCCCCTGTATGCCTGTCGTATACAAAAAGCCGGGTATCAGTTTTATATATTTCAACTATTCTGTTCTTGTATCCTGAAGGTATTTCGTAATGACATGAATCTACTGATATCCTGTTTTTTTCATTGGCCACCCTTTCTTCCCTCATGGAGCACTGGTCTTTACGATATATTGAGTTTTTTAGCTTCCGCAAATGAATCCTTTCAGTTTCTATCTCGATAAGAGGTATTTTTTTTGTTGCCTGGGATATTTTCCCATTTGCCCGCCTGATAAGCCATTTTAATAAACTTTCCCTTGCTTCTGATAAGTTCTCAAACCTGCGGAATGCAAAAAAATTATATTTGATGTATTTCACAAAATTTTCAATTTTCCCCTTGCTCTCAGGATCCGACTTCCGGCAAACCCTCATCTCAAGATCCATCTCTTTGATAAAATCACCAAATACTTTTGTGTAAATTATATCTCCTTTATTTTCATCTACGACCATTATGCTGTCCTGGTCTATTACAAGTTCTTCAGGTAAGCCATGGATGTAATCAAAGCAGTCAAGGAGATGGCCGATAAGGTCAAGGGCTGTAAACGGTCTATCCTGCAATGCTGCATATTTAAACCGACTTGCAGATAATACTGCCCCAAATATATAGTATTTTCCACCTAAAGGTTTTTTCTCTTCTCCAAAATCTATTTGAAGCTGTTTCCCGTAAGGAAGTTCTTTTACCTTGCTGTAATTTCTCTCTTTATTATTAAATATAATCTTACCTGTTGCCTCTAGAAATTTTATGTAGTTTCTCAGGCTGTTTTCATTCGCAGGTAGTGCTCCCACTATTTCTTCGAGATAATCATATACTGCTGATACAGGTAATTTTATGTTGTCATTTTCCCTATAGAGATCAAGTATATCAGCTTTGAGATTATCAAACTCTTTGTTTCTGTAACGGTGCTTCTTTAAATATTCACCAAATTGCACATCATCCATCGAGCAGTATTTTCTTACCGTCTTCTTATCCATCTGCAACTTAAGAGATATCTGCCTTTTACTGAAGCCCAATTTCTGTAATTTTTTTATCTCTTGATACATTTTTCTCTTCACCATTTCTGATTTCTCCTTTAGCTTTTCTCACTAAAGGATATTTATACCCTATCTTTTGAATGGGGGAATTCTATTTGTGATCTATGGGGGATTTCTGTTTGTGATTACCGGGGGAATTCTGCTTGACCTTGCCGGGGGATTTCAGTTTATTATTTCCAGGTTAATAAAGTTGAAGTTAAAAATATACCCAGAATCCAATAGAAAGGAATGAGACAAGAAAAGCCAAATTTAGATGTAATTAGATATAAAAAATCCCAGGATAATATTTTACGCAATAATTTCTTTTTTTTCCATCTCATTAATAGTTCGCTATGATAAAAGCTTTCAGCAATTATGTTATTATTAAGCTTTCTATATCTTGTTTTTAAATTCATATACAAATTCTCAATTGAATTATAATGTACAAATTTATTTCCAAAATCTTGTCTAAGAGAAATCTCATCTTGCAGAATAATTCTATTAGATTTTACATTCCAGATTGTATTTTTAAAATCAAATTAAGAAATACTAGAATCTAAAAATGACCATTTATCTAAATCTGTGTTGTCAATAATTACTTCATTATTAATATGTTTAATATCGCTAAAATTTATTAAAGTACATTTGATACCAATTTTTATTGC
>JAHWHQ010000094.1 GCA_019323195.1 Candidatus Woesearchaeota archaeon
AATGAAGTAAAGGAAATATTAGAAAATGATAAATGGCCTGATAAATCCAAAGAAGACATTGCAGAAGCATATGGTGTCGATGAAGCAATAAGATTTATAAGAGCAGAGAAAGAACATATCTCAATAGATTTAATCAAAAAGATACATAAGATAGTTTTCAAGAACTCAAAATCTTTTGCTGGAAAATTCAGGAAGAAAGGTGAAGAGGTTGTTGTTATGGACAGCCAAAGGAATGTTGTTCATGAAGGATCCCCTCAGCCAAGAATAAATCACCTATTAAAAGAGCTGGTCAACTGGTATGAAGAGAAAAAGAATAAGTACCCTGCTTTGGTTATTGGAGCAGTAGTTCATAACCAATTTGAGAATATCCATCCTTTTGCAGATGGCAATGGAAGAGTTGGAAGGATACTCCTTAATAATATATTGATCAAACATGGATTACCACCTATAAATATAGATTTCAAGAATAGGTTAGAATACTATAGAACATTAAAAGAATATGAATCAAACAAAAATCTGAAGCCAACAATAGACCTGTACATTAAAGAATACAGGAACTTAAAAAAGAAATTAAGTGACTATAAAAAGAAGAAAACGTAGTCGCCTTATAGTTTTTTATAAAACAAATAAACATGAAAGGTTCAAAGCCTGGGTTCACATCCAGCAAATCTGGAAACCAAATGGACATGGGTTCAAATCCTGTTTGGGGCATTTTTTCTTTGGTTTGTGGTATAGGAGTGTTCTGGAATCATTTAGAGCAAAGTTTTTATAGGTTGTTCATAATATCATAGATATAATGGTTAATATAACTTTTATTATCTTATGGTCCTTGTTTTTTATATTTCTTATAATATATGTAACCTGGGATAAGATTTCGGCATTCTTATTCCCTGAAAAAAGATCAAAACCCAAAGTAAGAATCTGCCCCAGATGCGGGAATACTAAGATTAAGATTCCTCCTGCCGGGATGGACATCAAAATGACATTTAGGAATTATTGTGAAAAATGCGGGCTGGTAGGTAATTTTCCACAGATTAATGAATCTAAAAAAGAGGACTTCAGGAAGCAATTAAAGAAGTGGGAGGAAAAATCCAAAGAACCTAAAAAGAAGCTGAAGGAGGGGAAATGAAGGAGGAAACTAAAGAACAAATAATTGTAGGGATTGGAGCCTTATTTTTTGGCATCTTGCTTATGTTCATTATAAGTTTATTAACAAGTGACCTTGTGTTAGACTCCAAAATAGGACTTCTACTTTTGATTATACTAGTACTATTTATGCTTTACACTATTTTTGACAGTATAAGGCAAAAAAGGATTTTTCTTCACTACGTTGCTGAAGATTTTTATTTTAAGAATAATCCTATTGCTTTTGTCTTGATAGCTTTATTTTATCTGTTTCTTGGTGTTTCGGTAATTCTACTAGCTCTATATCTTTTATTTTGATAATATCCCTACAAATTATAAATACTTAATAATCTTACCAAACTAAAAAATCTATGTGGTGGTTTCTACTTTTTTGATGCACTGAATACAATCAACCCAATACACCATCGAAAGGCATCAGGCCATATAGGCAGGTTTTTATATAAGGGATGCAGTTCCAGGGGATATGGCAGAGTTCGACAAGATAGTCAGTAAGGTGATAGAAAAATCAGACATAGTCCTTGAAGTTTTAGATGCAAGGTTCATCCAGGAGACAAGGAACGCTAGGATTGAACAGGTTATAAAAAAGAAGAAGATACTTATCCATGTCATAAACAAATGCGACCATGTGGATAAGAGGCATCTTGATAAGGCCAAGAGGAAGCTGGAAAACTGCGTCTTTGTCTCTGCCAAAGAGCACCTGGGAACGACCCTGCTGAAGCAGAAGATAAAGGCATTGGCGAATAAGAAGAGGATAAAAAAGCCTATAGTCGGGGTGATAGGATGCCCTAATGTCGGGAAAAGCTCCCTGATAAACTCCCTTAAAGGCTCGTATTCTGCAAAGACCTCCCAGGAGGCCGGCTACACAAAAGGTGAGCAGTACCTTAGGGTAGGCAGGAATTTCCTTATGATAGACACCCCTGGGGTCATAACCAGGGATAAGCAGGAAGAAGAAGAGCTTGTCCTGATAGGGGCGAAGAACCCCTTTGCCATAAAAGACCCTGATTTAGCACTCATCCAGCTTCTTAATAATCATCCAGGCCTGATAGAGGGGACTTATGGTGTTGAGGTCAAAGATGATAAGGAAGATACCATAGAGGATATCGCATTAAAGCTCAACCTTAAGAGAAAAGGAAACCTTCCTGATATAGAGCGGGCCTCAAGAAAGGTCCTTCATGACTGGATCAGGGGAAAGATAACAGCCTGATATGCCTGTGATTAGGGCTTTCTCCTGCAATCACTTCTTCTTCTTGCTGTCCTTTATCCACACATCCCTCTGCGGGAACGGTATGGTTATCCTTTTTTTGTCAAAGGTCTCTTTGATTTCCTTTACAAGGTCGAAATAAAGGCCCCAGTAGTCCTCTTTCTTTACAGCAGGCCTTACTGCTATGGTTATAGAGCTGTCTCCAAAGCCCTTTGCCACTACCTGCGGCTTTGGCTCCTTAAGGACCCTCTTGTCCTTCTTCAGGATGCTGTTGATTATCTTTATGGCTTTTCCTATGTCATCTGAATAGCTTATCCCCACCTCAAGGTTAAACAATTTCCTTACAGGGTTGCCTGTGTAGTTCTGGATAGTGTCGCCCCATATCCTGCTGTTAGGTATGGTTATTTTAGTGCCGTCAGGTGAAGCTAAGGTGCATGCAGCGATGCCTATCTTCTCAACCCCGCCTACAACCCCTCCTATGTTGACCCAGTGCCCTACCTCAAAAGGCTTATGCGATAAGATAAATATCCCTGAAGCAAGGTTGCCTAAGGTGTCTTTCAGCGCAAAGCCGATTACAAAGCCTGCGATGCCCAGGCCCGCGATCAGGCCAGAGACGTTAACACCCAGGTTAGCGAGTATTATCGTTATCAGGATCGCCCATAAGACAAAACCAACAGCGTTCTCCATGAAATTCTTGAGCGACCTGTCGATCTTAACCTTCTCATTCTCGACAAGCTTTATGAAGATCTTTTTTGATATCTTTATTGCAAAATAGCCGACTGCAAGAAGGACTAAGGATATCAATATCCTTGGAGAGTATTCTAATAGTTTAAGTATAATGCCCTTTTTTATGTTGGAATATAATGTAAGATTCTGGAATTCCATAGCCATGGTTTCACCCCCTTTACTCTGGATGAGGAAGAAGTAATATAAAAAACTATGGGTTTTGTATTTAAGAAATTGAACTATCTCAACAATGAAGTCCAATCTAAACAGCATAATAATAAAAGTAGTAAAAAAATTATTTCTAGCAAGGTGGTAATTAACGGTTCCTTAATAGTATCTTTCAATTTACGCCTCTAACAGCCTTACTACGATTCTTTTGCCTTTATCTGTATGGAAAGTTTTACTTTGGTTATCGTCTAAATCCCTCAGTAAAGTTCCAACAGTTTCTGATTCACAAATGGTATTTCTCATGATGTTTTAAAGTTAAAATGCCCCTTCTATATAAACATTTAGGTTAAACCTAAAGCCTTATATATAAAATTATAAACTCCCCCTTCTATGAAAAGGTTCATGGCAAGCAAATATTATGATGATATCTATAGGCTTCTGGACAAGGAAGAAATTCAGTCCACAAACGAAATAACTAGAAAACTTCAATGGAAATTTAAAAAGGCTATTGACTGGTATCTGGTGTGTAGAGTTCTTGAACGTCTTAGGGAAGAAGGAAAAGCCACCAAACTTACCACAAGAGGTGGCTTCTATTGGAAGAAAAAATAATCCTAAATGTGTCAAAGCAGGGTGTGAAATTTCTACCCAGCCCTAGCTATTACCCAAAAAAGATAAGTATGAGCGCCATAAAAAGATTTATTAACTAAAGAATTATTTGTTAAGGAAGTGGAAAAAAAGAGCAATCATCCTAAAAGGCTGGCGCACTGGGTTAAGTGCCATAAGGCAGTTGTCTTCCTGGCAGTCATTATCCTGCTCATAATACTTTCATTCTACGGGACCAAGCTTGTCCTTTACTTTAAGCTTCTGCTTGGGAATGATATCATCGTGAAGCTTGATGTAGACAAGAGCAACCTTTATCTTGTGCATGGAGAGAAAGAGAAGATTGAGTTTGAGGCTAAGGTCATGACAAACCCTTTCTGCACTGCTGTCTGTGAATATGAATTTAAGGATATAAGCGCAGATAACCTTCTGGATGCTGAGAGCTTTATCCTTAAGCCGGGCTCTCCTTTGAAGAAGGACTACTGGGTAGAGCCACCTGAGCTTGGAAAAGGGCTTTACCTCTACAGGTTTGACCTTGACTGCCGCAGCAAAAGGACCTTGTTATGCTATACAAGGGAGAAGCCCTCTACAAGGAGCATACTTGTTACCATGAACTATGGCCTTACAGATGAGGAAAAGGAGCTTAAGGGTGAGATGGAAGAGAAACTTAACAGCATGATAGGAAGGATAGGTCTTCTTATGGGTGAGCAGGATTCTTTTGAAAATATCTCCACAGCCCTTAACAGGACGTTAATATACGATTCAGGTGATGAAGATACAAGGGGCTATGCCGAAGGCCTTATCCTGCAGATGGATGGGCTGAAAAGCATATGGGAAAAGGAGGACTACTACCTCTTGTCCTTAGAAGCAGCATCAGTCGATAACAGGATAGGGGAGATCGAAAAGGTATTTGCAGATAAGAGGGATTCCCTTGCTGCTGATGTTTCCGGGTATAATGAATTAATAGATCAGTTTTCTGTCTTAAGCGATTATTTAGAGAGGATAAGCGCTCTTTCCATAACCAACAAGACAACTGCCGCTTATATCAACACTTCGATCTATGGATTTAATGATGCTGCACAGATTATAAACAAAAGAACAGGATTAGACAGGAAAACAGAGGCAGGGAAAAATATAACCCTGAAGATAGAGGCGCTTAAGGATAATGTTGAGAGGAATTTAAGGCTTGAGGTACTGGCAAGGGAGCTGGATATTATCATAAGTTATGATGCCTTATGCAGGATAGGCGGGAAATGCCTTATCAATATATCTGTTTCTGAGCTTGCGAACCTCTCTGATCTTGAGCTTAGTGATACATGTGGAAGGGTGGATAAATTAGATGGGATAATGGCCTTGATAAATGATTCAGTTGCTGATGATGTTAAAAACTATCCCTCTGCCCAGGAATTCTGGAGCAATATAACCCTGATGGTGAAGGATATAAAACTGGACGTTATAGAGTCTTATTTGGCTGAACTTCCTGACAACAGGAGCAATTCAGGAACAATCAGGGAAATACTTTCGGGATACCTGGCTGATAATATCTCCCTGCATCCTGAGGAGAACCTAACTTCTGCTTTGCTATATGAATTAACAAAGCAAAGCCCTAAACCATGCACTGTACTAAACACCACTTTCCCTGAGATAAGCAGGACAGAGGTTATGAGAATAGATATGCCTTCTGTACAGGAAGCTGATCTTAATATACCCTTTGAAGAGCCTGCTG
>JAHWHQ010000095.1 GCA_019323195.1 Candidatus Woesearchaeota archaeon
CAGCCAGGATACAATGATGATGTTGAAAGATTCATGTATGAAAATATGACCCATATCTCTGCAGAGGAATATTTCTCAAATAAGGGAGCAGAAGATGGAACAAAGCCAGACAAAGTACAAAATTATAAAAAGAGAAAGTTATTCGAACCGTTGGTCAAAGATGGAAACAATCCAGATTGGGATAAAACCAGATTAAATTTAGCAAGAAATGCAATGAAGGGAAAATATGGATGCGTAGCATATATGGATTACAAAGAGAATAATGGTATAGAAGCAAAAGGATTAAAGCCTAAATAAGCAACTGCAAGGCAAGGATAGACTTGTTTGGCTTAATTTTCCCTTAATTCACCTCTTAACCCTGCACCCTCCGCTTGGCAGGACCCTTATTATGTCATCCATGCTGCCGCCTACCTTCTTCTGTATGTATTTTGCAACAGCGCTTGCCTTCTCCCTTCCCTGGGCTATCTCTACGTACTTTTCGCAGTTCTTCTTTATCGGCTGCAGAGGGCCGGACATTACCTTGTCCTGATATATCCCTACAGCGCAGTTTACATTATTCTCGACATACTCCAGCTTCCCCTTTGTTATGAACCCGCCCCTTGGGACGTACTCGCCTGTCGGAGCCTCCTTGCTTAGCTGCTCCGGCCTGCAGTGGAAGACTGAGGAGTTTTGGAGACCTAATTTCCATGCCCTGGAAAAAGAGGCAGTAGCGTCTGCCGCTTCTTTTATTGTATCTTTTCCTATATCCTTATTCTCTGCCTTTATGACGAAGAAAGGGCTGCCTACCATGTCAGTATGGAATACAAGGTCGCCTTTTTCTGTGTGCTTTTTTACTATTATCTCGTTTGTGGTAGCATCCCTGCCGCCTATCACCAGGAAGCCCTCTGAAGAGATGAACCACCTGAACTTCTCATACCATTCTGCCTTGGCTTTTGGGGTTTTTACCTCTTTTTCTTCCTGCTTTGCTTTTTCTTTTTCAAGCTTATTCAGCTTATTTTTTGTCTCCTCTAACGCCTCCCTGGCGCCTTCTATCTTCTTCTTTATCTTCTTGGCCTTGTCATAGTAAAGGGCTGCGTTCTGCTCGATGGACCTGCTTATGTCTATGGTTAATGATGGCATTTTGATGATAAAGCCAGTCCATTTTATAAAATTTTCCTCAGATCAGCATCAAAGGCCTCTTTCTTAAATCTCTCATTTGCGTAATATTTAAATAATAGTACTTCCGGAAAAACAGAGTATGGTGCATCTGGCAAAAAGGAAGCCAAACCTGTTTGAGATAATACTTCTGACAATAGGGATTGCCCTCATAGTGGTAGGGTACATAACGATACACAAGATGATCGCTGCTGAGAAGGTCCTTTCATGGGAGCTGCTGCAGACGACGTTCTTATGGCTTCTGATGATCCTGATGGTAATACTGGCAGCAGTCAATGAGAACATGAAAGAGGAGCTAAGGGTGGTCATAGAAAACCAGGTAGAGGAGATAAAGCTGCTAAGGTGGGACATCCAGAAGAGGTAGTATACTTTTATATTCTCGGTAAAAGCCCGAAAGTTTTATATATCTAAGTTCATATCCCTATATAGTTTTAAATGAGAGGGGGTGTTAGAGGCTGTTTTTTGAGCATAGTTTTACTTCTTTTAGCTATATCCTTAGTGAAAGCACAGGCAGTTTCAGATGCATACCAATATTCTGTACCTGAATATAATGAGATGCCTGAGATGTACAGGGAAGAGGTCAATAAGGTTACATCCAGCAGGATTATGTATGAACTTGATACAGATGATGTCCATATCGATGAAAAAGATGGATATTCTGGGATTGTTGTTGATGGCTTTTACCAGACCTATAATCCCGGTATGCCGATGCTTCCTATAAGATATTTTGAGATACCTGTTCCTTCCTATGCAAAGAGCCTTACGATAAGGATAACAGGGCAGAGCTATGATGAGATCAATGTTGACAAGAAGATAAAGCCTTTTGTTCCTGAAGAGGATGATTTTTTTGATAGTTTTTATGAACATGAAGCATATGATGAATACTCCTCTTCTCCTGGTTTAGTCACTGTTGATTTTGGCTATAGGGGGAAGCAGAAGTATGCCCTGGTAAGGTATTATCCCTTTGGCTATGATTCTGAAGAGGGTAAGTTAAATATTACAACAAGTGCTGTCCTGGAGATAGGGTATGAAAGCAAGAGCTATATGGAGTTAGGAGGGTATTACAGCGCTGTGTATGGCGGGCTTTCTGTTTCAACAACAGCAGAACCAACAGCATTTGAGGTTTTGGGCAGCGGGGAGGATTATGGCGAGGCTCCTGAACTGGAGTGGGAGAGGTTGTTTGGAGGAAAGGATTCTGATGAAGGCAGGTCAGTTCAACAAACATTGGATGGAGGATATATAATAGCTGGTTATACAAAATCATTTGGCTGTGGTAGTGGTGATGTTTACCTAATCAAAACTGATTCTGATGGAAATATGCAATGGAATAAGACATTTGGTGGTAGTATGTATGATTCTGGTTACTCAGTCCAACAGACCTCTGATGGAGGGTATATAATAGGAGGATATACAGGATCTTTTGGTGTTAATTTCTATCTTGTCAAGACCTATCCCAATGGAGAGATACAATGGAATAAAACATTTGGAGGAAGTGATGCATATGTTGGCAGGTCAGTTCAGCAAACCTCAGATGGTGGCTATATAATCGGAGGTTACATATCATCATGGGGAGGAAGGGATGAAGAAATTTATCTAGTCAAAACAGATTCAAAAGGTAATGAACAATGGAACAAAACACTTGCTATAGGTAGTGATACTATCTGCCATTCAGTTAAGCAGACATCTGATGGCGGATATATCTTAACTGGTTATACCAAATTTTCTGGTAATTATCAAGTAGTCCTGATAAAAACATATCATGACGGAAATATACAATGGTATAAAACATTTGGAGGGAGTTCTATGGATATAGGCCAGTCAGTCCAGCAGACCTCAGATGGTGGTTACATAATAGGAGGTTATGCTATTGCTAATCATTATGATTTTTATCTAATAAAAACAGACTCAAATGGTAACGCAGAATGGCAGAAAACATTTGGAGGCTGGTCAGTGGATAAAGCTTATTCAGTATGGCAGACCTCTGATGGGGGGTATATACTAGCAGGGGTCAAACCAGATTATATTTACCTAGTCAAAACAGATTCAAATGGCAAAAAACAATGGGACAAAACACTTCCACAAAACATGGTGGGAGGTGTAGCTTATTCAGTCCAGCAGACCTTAGATGGAGGGTATATACTGACAGGGAGTACATCAGCTGATGTTTATCTTGCTAAGTTAGGAGGACCTTGCTCAAACCAGATAAAAGACAATGATGAAACAGACACAGACTGCGGAGATTCATGCTCTCCGTGTGATGATGGAAAATCATGTTTAGCTGACTCTGATTGTATGGGCAGTTATTGTAATGATGATAATATCTGCGAAACAATCTTAGACCTATCTGCAGAGCCATCTGCCATATCCTTTGCAATGGCTGGTGATGATGTTGAGGTATCGGCTGTAATCAGAAACAATGGAAAATCCCCTGCTGATTCTGTAGAGGTTAAATTCCTGGATAAACAGGATAACAATTTAATAAAAGAAACAACACTCAACATAGGCTCTATACCTGCTGAGAGCTATAAGACAGCAAGTGTTACATGGGACCTAGAAACAGATGATGTAGTTTACGTAATGATAGACCCTGACAACAGGATAAGTGAACTGGATGAAGGCAATAATAATGCATATAAGCAATACAGGGGAAGCCTAAAATACTATGTTAAGGCTGATGTCCCCCCATCTAAGGCAAGTGATGAAATAGAAAGCTATATTAAGGATAACCTTAAAGACGGAATAATGGTTGATGATAAAGAAGAGGCTGATGTTATAGTTTTGGCTGCAGGTTATGACAATCCGTTAATTAAAGGGCATTTTTTCAATGACGGCTGGGGCTCTATAGGAGGGGCTGTAGGATTTAGCAGTGATACCTGCAATAAGCCCTACTGTGGGATTGTTGGAGAGGTAATAAAAGATGGAAAGAAAGAGATCTATATAGAGGCCAATGATATCGATGGTTTTATCGCTGCCTCTAAGGCTTTTATCAAAGAGCAGGATTCTTTTAAAAGCGCTGGCAGCACTGCTGCTCCAATCTTCTTAGGCCACGATAATATAGGCGCAATAGCTGTTTATGACTATCTGCATACATCTGTGAATTTAGAACATTACAAGGAGGATAGTGATGGATTTAAAGAGATTGTCAGGAAAGCCTTAAACGGAGAAAGGGTCTTTAAAGAGGACAAGACAGTCGATGCTGCAGGTGTTACGCTAAGGCTGAGGAATATTAAGCCTGGCTATTCCAGCGATTTTATGGACTATAAGGATGAGCTAAAGCTTCCTGTTGTGCTGGCAAGAGGTGCACATAGCAATCTGACATCATGGGAGGACTTTGGTGTGGAAATAGCAGATGAGGAAGTTAAAGATACATGGCTTATAGAGATAACAGGAGGGCCAGGGCAGGATTGTGATGAGTGCCCAAACTATGACTTTGATGATTTGACAGATTCCTATGTACCTGCACTTTTGAACAAAGTCTTAACAGAGACAGGAAAGGATAAGCTGCAGTATGTAGGGTTTAGCAATGGGTGCAGAGCTACACTAAGTGCTTTAGAAAAAGGAAGTTTTGATTCTAATAAGATTGAGACCTTTGTTGCTGTAGGGTGTCCTGGGGCTTTTGAAGGCGAATCTCCAGCAATATTTTTATTCAGGGAATTTGGAGATGTTTTGCTAGATGAGCTTAAAGGTAAGAATCATCTTACAGCTTCTGATATTGGTGATAATCTAAAGTCTAAATGTATTGAATTTGGTTGGTTAAAAGACCCAATAAAAAGAGCTAATTGTTATTTTTTTTCCAAAGGATATACTGGAAAGGGAAAAATCTCTTATAATCTTGCTAGTCAATACAGCAAATGGATGGCTAATGATACTGATACTCAACCTGGTACAGACATTAAAATAGAAAATTTCAAAACAATATATGGTACATTACCTAACTATGAAGATATGTTTGTAGTAGGTGAGAGTGATGGTGTAGTACCAAAAGAGGATGCCATAGGGATAAATAAAAACATAGAAGTTACTGGATTAAAACCTACTCCAAAGAAAATAAAGGGGGTGCATCATACTAAGGAAGATGACCCTAAGAATAGTCTCCCAGATAAAACAAAAACAAAAAAAGAAATTATTGAATTTTTAAGGCGGTGAGAAAAATGAAAAAAAATGAAAAAAAGTATAAATATGCTTGGATTTTAGCTGCTGTATTTTTTATAGTCGCTTTAGTGTCATTTACACCTTTTATTTTCTTGATATTTAATGTTCCTGGAGATACTGTTCTAAATGTCTTGATAGGATCACTTTTTTGGGGAACTATTCTTGGTATACCTTTTGGAATAACTGGTTTCTTTACTGGACTATTTCAAAAGAAGAGAAAAACTATTTCAGTTGTACTATTAATAGTATCCATAATTGTGTATATGTATTTAATATTAGGTTTAAACGGTTTGGGATCTTCCTTTGGAGGAATGATAGGATAAACAAAAAGATTATCACGATTTTAAATCAGTTTAGTTATTTAGAACCCCAACCGCCCCAAGGGGGTGTGGGCGGTATTAAGGTAGATAGGATGAAAAAAGCTAACAAACTACTCTGCATCATCTTATTTTTGCTAGTCATCCCTATAGCGTACCCTATCACGTTAGATGAGCTTATCAGCTCCTATGATTATGCCTACTCCTCGCCACAGATAAACGTGACTAGCATAATCCATTACGGGAATGATACTGACGGCAACTTATTGTATGACTTTCTTATCCTTAACATCACTGTCAACAATACAGAGGGCAACTACCGCTTTATAGGCGACCTTTACAGTGAGGATAAGCTTATAACAACAGCCAGCAGGACATCCTACCTTTATGAAGGAGAAAACACTATCCAGCTTTACTACAGCCCCAAGCTGCTTCAGGATGGGATCTATAACTTAAGCCTTACTATACAGGAGGACTACCTGACCATCTACAGGGAAGAGGATGCCTATAGCCTTGATTTTGACAACAGCCCTCCAAACAATCCTTATGAGCAGCCTGATGTCAGCATAGAGGTTAATTCCTATGAGCTTGTAAACACTGACTTAGACCCGAAATACGAGCTTTTGAGGATAAAAGCTGCAATAACATCAACAACAGCAGGTCATTTTGAGGTAGATGCATTCATTGCAGACACCAAAACTGTCAGCTCAAAAAAGGCTTATTCCTTAGCCAGCGGGATAAACGATATAGATATTGATTTTGACGCAAAAGAGCTAAGAAGGGAAAGGATAAGCAGCCCAAAACTGTACCTTATAACAGTAAAGGATGGGATAGACTACCAGTTCAATTTCAACTACCCTCTAACCTATGATCTATATCAGTTTGATGCAGGGCAGAGCATCCTTACAGACTCCTATTCTGACAGCAAACTTGACCAGGATTCTGACGGCTTAGCAGAGTTCCTTAAGATAAGCATAGGCTTAGACATAAACGAATCAGGAGCTTACAAAATTGAATTAGAGTTTGCTGACTTATACGATAATTACATAAAAAAAGAAGCTAAGGAATTTGACCTAAACCAGGGAGAGCAGGATGTTGATTTCAGGATAAACGGGACATCTATCTACAACAGCAGGATAAACGGCCCTTACTTATTAAATTACGTCAAGCTAAGCAAAGACAACAAGTTACTGGATTATGTTGCAGAGCCTTACACAACAAACGCATACAATTATGATGAGTTTGAAAGGCCGTTGATGCCTGATCTAACAATCAGATCATTAGAGATAAGGGATGATAATATTGAGCTGGAGATAGCCAATGAAGGGAAGGGTTATGCTTTCGGATTCAGCATAGATTTATTTGATGACAATTTTAACCCTATAGGAAAAAGCCTGATAGACTACCTTGCTCCAGACACTTCAGAGAGCATCAACTATGATATTGATATGGCAGATATCAAGGCAATATACGCGATTGTTGATTATGATAATATGGTGGAAGAGGAGAACGAAAGCAATAACATCATCGCAAAGGGGTTAAGCATAAAGCTCAGCCTTAACTTAACCAAAGGCTGGAACCTTATATCATTCCCCTTAAACCTGACAGACAAGACACTGCCAACACCGCTAAAATCAATAGAAGGAAACTATTCCAGGCTGTTCACATACTCCAATGATGGATGGGTTGAGCTCAAGGATGATGATAAGATCAATGAAACTTTAGGGTACTGGATCAAGATGATAAATAATGATACATTAGAGATTGAAGGATATAACCTTACTGACATAAGCTGCAGGATAAAGCCGTCATGGAGCCTGCTCTCTTACCATGCCCTGAACAAGACCGAGTTGGATGAAGGCTTTAGCCAAAAAATAAGGGATGACAACAAGGCCCTCTTGATATTAAGCTACAAGGACATGGGATGGCTGACTTATTCATCATCAAGGCCATGGAACATGAATTCTCTGAAGAACCTGACAGGATGGTACGGGTACTGGGTTAAGATGATAGATTAATCTTTCTTTGCAGAAGTTTTAAAAGCGCTGAAGGAAGTCAGAAATGCCGCTTAGATTAGTTCTGGATACTACTACACTGGTATATGTATACTCCTTTCATACCACCCATCTATGATGGTGTATAAATTATGAAATGATTTACTACACTAGAAAAAAGCGTTAGCTTTTTTTGTGGGTGGCTCTTGAAAATACCAAAAAAGGTAATAATTTATTACCAAAAACAGTAAAGTTTATATATCAAATAATATTTTATTACTAAAAATGGTAATTTTAGAAAATAAATGGGACATAATGGATATCACTGAAAAAGATGTCTATGTTAAATGGCATGACTATGCTTATCAGGATGATTTAGATTCAGCAACATCATTAATTGAAAAACACCCTAGAAATGCTATTGTATTGGGCTATTATTCAATGCACAACATTGCCAAGAAGTACTTAGGAGACGTTTTCAGCATTAAAATCCCTAAAGATGATGTGCATAGTTCTACCTTAAAAGCCCTGAAAGAGAAGATTAACAATGAAGTAACGAAAAAAAGAGTGATTGAACTTATGAAACATGCCCAAGAGGAATATGAAATATTTTCAAAACCAAAACCAGAATTGTTATCTGCATTGCTGAGACATGGAAAGTCAGAAAGATCATCGCATAGCTATTACCAGTCAAAACAAGAAGCAGAAAAACGAGCTGGAAGCGATAAAGCAAGAGATTTCATAGACAAGATAGTTAAGCCTTTCATCAAAATAATGAAGGAGCTGGATGTATGATAGACAATATTTTGGGAAATAAGGTTTTAATGAGGATATTAAGGTTTTTGTATTTATCGCCAAATAGATATTTCTCTTTTTTAGAGATAGAGGGATTCATAGGGGCAGGAAGGGCAGGCATAATGTCAGCTTTGAAAAAGTTAGATTATTATGGGATAGTGTATGTTGAAAGAAAAGGAGGTAAGAGGTATAAATTAAAATTAGACGCCCCTTTAGTAGAAAAACTGAGGGAATTGCTTGATTATGAAAAAAGGTTTTTTCAGGGAATTGACCCTAAGAAATTAAACATAGTTGCAAACTTTGAAAATGATTGCATTAAAAACTTAGATGGCTTGAAGGGAATATGGTTATTTGGATCTGTAGCAAAAGGAAAATCAAAAGAAAGGTCTGATATAGATTTATTCATTTTAGTAGAAAAGGGAAAGAACAGGACTTTGCTGAAAACTTCCCTGGAGGAAATTAAGGAAAAATATGAGGATAAGTATGAAATAGAAACTATTTTAATGGATGAAGAGGAATTTAATAAAAGGAAAAAGGAAAGCTTAGTTCAGGAAATCCTGAAAAGCGGAATCAATATTGTACCTAAGGATTAGTATGAATATTTATTAATGTTTCACCGCCGCTCAAAACACCCATTGTCCCAAACAAAACATTTCTGTCCATTTTGTTCTAAATAAGTCACTAGCTTTATATATGACTGAAAATTCCATTTATTAAAATGAACCTGCTGACACTAAAGGACTGGAAAAAGGAAGATATAATGGAGCTCATAGACAACGCTCTGCTTATCAAGGAAGAGCCTGAGAAGTACTATGAGGTGCTTAAAGGGAAGACACTGGCAATGCTTTTCGAGAAGAAGTCTACGCGGACAAGGGTAAGCTTCGAAGTAGGAATGGCGCAATTAGGAGGGCATGCGCTTTTCATCGACTGGAAAACAACCCAGTTAGGAAAAGCAGACCTCAAGGACGAGATAAAATGCATTGCAAGCTATACTGACATCATAATGGCCAGGGTATACAAACATAAGGATGCTGAGATAATGGCAGAGAATAGTAAAAAGCCGTTCATAAATGCATTAAGCGAGCTGTACCACCCTTGCCAGACGCTTGCAGACCTCATGACGATAAAAGAGAAGTTCGGAAAATTTGATGGCCTGAAGATAGCATATGTCGGAGACGGGAATAATGTATGCAATTCACTTATAATAGGATGCAGCAAGCTTGGGATTAATATAAGCGTTGCCTCGCCAAAAGGCTATGAGCCGAAGGAAAAGCCTGACCTGCTGACAAAAGACCCAAAAGAGGCTGTCAAAGGCGCAGATGTTGTCTACACAGACACGTGGGTAAGCATGGGGCAGGAGGAAGAGAAGAAAAAAAGGCTGAAGGAATTCCAGCCATACCAGGTCAACAAGAAACTTTTGGGAAAGGCATTGTTCATGCACTGCCTGCCGGCATACAGGGGGTATGAGGTCACGGATGATGTTTTTGATTCAAAACAGAGCATTGTCTTTGATCAGGCTGAGAACAGGCTGCATACGCAGAAGGCAGTAATGCTAAAGCTGATGGGGAAGATCTGAATGAAAACCATAAACGGTGACATAACAGCTGTAAAAGGGATAATGGCAGCGGGGAAACATATAGGCATTAAGAAGAAAGGCCATGATCTTGGCATTATATTCTCGGAAAAGCCTGCAAATGCTGCTGCTGTCTATACAAAGAACCAGGTTAAGGGAGCGCCGCTTTATGTGACAGAGGAGCACCTGAAGGACGGAAAGGCCCAGGCAATCATAATAAACAGCGGAATCGCCAATGTATGCACAGGGGAAAAAGGCATTGATGATGCTAAGCTTACCTGTAAACTGGTTTCAGAGGAATTAGGGATTAAGGAGAATGATGTCCTTGCAGCCTCAACAGGGGTTATAGGAAAGCATCTTCCTATGGACAAGATAACTAAAGGCATCAAAGGCATAAAAAAAGAGCTGAAAAAGGAAAGCCATATAGCAAAGGCGATAATGACTACTGACAGGATCGAAAAAAAGATTGCCATAAAAATAGGAAACATAACAATAGGGGCGGTTGCAAAAGGCTCTGGGATGATACACCCTAACATGGCGACTATGCTGTGCTTCATATGCACTGATGCAGCCTTCAGCCCAGACAAGCTAAAGGAGATGCTTGTCAAGTCAGTCAACAAGTCATTCAACATGATCAGCGTTGACATGGACACCTCAACATCAGACATGGTCATACTTATGGCCAACGGCATGAAAGGGGAGGCAGATGAAGAGGAGTTCCAGAAAGCGCTTGATCTTATCTGCACAGAACTGGCAAAAAAGATAGCTGCTGACGGGGAAGGGGCTACAAAGCTTCTTGAATGCATCGCAAGGAATGCCCTGACTGAAGAAGATGCTGTAAAAGTGGCAAAATCAGTCATAACCTCTAACCTGGTGAAGTGCATGTTTTTCGG
This sequence comes from Candidatus Woesearchaeota archaeon, assembly GCA_019323195.1. GTDB lineage: Archaea > Nanobdellota > Nanobdellia > Woesearchaeales > JACPBV01 > JAHWHQ01. The sequence continues at coordinate 10,880 of JAHWHQ010000095.1, forward strand.
CAATGACCCAAACTGGGGCAGGATAATGGGCGCAGCCGGATATGCAGGCGCTGACATCGATCCACAAAAGACAGATGTTTTCATAGGCGGGATAAAGGTGGTATCAAAAGGGAAAGGGATAAAGACAAACACGGAAAAGCTGCTTAAGAAGATGAAGGGGAAGCACATAGAGATCATAATAGACCTTAATACAGGAAAACAGGAGGCAAGGGCTTACGGCTGCGACCTTACTACAGATTATGTAAGGATGAATGCTCACTACAGCACATGAGATAAAATGGACGACCTGATAAAAAAAGCAAATATCCTGACAGAGGAGGCCCTGCCCTATATGCAGAAGTTCAGGAACAAGGTTGTGGTAATAAAGTACGGCGGCAATGCAATGCTGAACAACAGCCTTAAAAAATCTGTCATGAAGGATATTGTCCTGCTGAGGCATGTAGGGATACTGCCTGTTGTTGTGCATGGAGGAGGGCCTTTTATCAATGATGAGATGAAGAAGGAAGGCCTTAAGCCGAGGTTTGTCCATGGCTTAAGGGTTACAGACAAGCCAACCATAACTATAATTGAAAAGGTTTTCAGTAAGATAAACAAGGAGATAATAAAGAACATCCAAAGATCAGGAGGAAAGGCTGTTTCAGTGGATGATGCAATAACCGCTGAGCAGAAAAATGATTCCCTTGGCCTGGTAGGGAAGGTAGTGAAGGTCAATAAGGAGGATATAGAAGAACAGCTGAACAAGGGAAATATCCCGGTAATATCACCTCTTGGAAAGGGAAAAAATAACGACATCTACAACATAAATGCAGATGATGCTGCAACAAAGCTGGCTATCGGGCTAAAGGCAGAGAAGCTTACGATAATGACAAATGTCAACGGCGTAATCGAGAATAAAAAACTTATCCCACACCTGTCAATAAATGATGCCCATAAGCATATAAAAAATAAGGTTATAACAGAGGGGATGATACCTAAGGTCAAGGCATGCGTAGAGGCAGTAGAGGCAGGATGCAAAAAAGCCCACTTAATAAACGGTACGATAAGCCATGCCCTGCTGCTTGAGATATTTACTGATCAGGGAATCGGAACGGAGATCGTTAAAAATGGAAGCTGATAAGATAAAGGAGATGGAGAAGAAACATATCATGCAGAGCTATTCAAGGCTTGGCCTTATAATAGAGCATGGCAAAGGATGCTACGTGTATGATAAGCAAGGAAGGAAATACCTGGATTTTTTAGGAGGCATAGCAACATGCTCAGTCGGCCACGGAAACAAGCAGGTTGCAGAGGCTGTATGCAGCCAGGCTAAGAAACTCCTTAATATGACCAATCTTTTTTATACAGAGCCGCAGGTTATACTAGCAGAGAAACTGTCAAAACTCAGCGGATTACAGAAATGCTTCTTCTGCAATTCAGGGGCAGAGGCAAACGAGGCTGCCGTCAAGCTTGCTAAGAAGATTACCAAAAAAAATAGGTTCATAGCGTTCCAGGAGTCGTTCCACGGAAGGACTGCTGCAAGCCTGGCCCTGACATGGAAAGAGAAGTACAGGAAACCGTTCCAGCCATTGGCTCCTGATGTGGCATTTGTAAAATACAATGATATTAAGGCATTGGAAAAGGCCATTACAAAGGATATCGCTGCTGTGGTAATAGAGCCTATACAGGGTGAAGCCGGGATTGTTGTACCCAAGAAAGGCTACCTTAAGGAGGTGGAAAAGCTCTGCAAGGATAACAACATCCTGCTTATAATGGATGAGGTGCAGTCAGGGACAGGAAGGACTGGAAAGTTCTTTGCCTATCTTCATGAGAACATAAAGCCTGATATCGTCACAACAGCCAAAGGATTAGCTAACGGCGTACCTATCGGTGTCTGTATCTCAAACCTTGAGTTTGACAAGGGAGAGCATGCCTCAACATTCGGAGGGAACTGCTTAAGCTGCGCTGCTGCAAATGCAGCTGTTGATTATATCCTGGATAATAAGCTTATGGAAAATGCTGTAAAGACAGGGGATTATCTAATGTCTAAACTTAATGGCTTGAAGAAGAAAAATAAAATGATCAAAGAGGTAAGGGAAAAAGGGTTGATGATAGGGGTTGAACTGAATAAGGATATTGCAAAAGAGATCACTGAAAAGTGCCTTGAGAAAGGGCTTATAATCAATAATGCAGCAGAGAATGTCTTAAGGTTTCTTCCTCCACTTATTGCAGGGAAGAAAGAGGCTGATGAAGCTATAGAGATACTTGAAAAGGTATTATGATGGGGCCGGTAATCTTTATTGCAGCAATGATAATTACATTTATTGCAGCTATTATCGGAGGTATGGTAGGAGGGTCGTACCTTATCCTTATTCCTGCCCTGTTGTTTTTGGGCATAGACATCCACCATGTCATAGGAATAACAAAGATAACAAGCATTGCATTGGGACTGGCATTTATTAACTACCTAAGGAATGGCAAGGTTAACATTAGATCCAGCTGGCCCTATGCCCTGCCGGTTGTAATAGGCAGCATAATCGGAAGCTTTATCGTAATAGGGCTGGATAAGGTTATCTTACAGAAAATAATTGCAGTATTTATTATAGCTATCGGGGTATTTCTCTTATTCAGGAAGGATTTTGGTGTTAATAAATTAAAAAGAAAAATAAAAAAAAGTTATATTGTTTTAGCAGTGATATTATTCTTTATTTTAGGGATCTATGAGGGCTTTTATGCAGCAGCCTCAAGCATTTTTATCGTTATGATTTTTAGCGGATTATTGGGTAAGGATTTTGTGGAATCAATAGGCGATACACGCTTTATTGAACTTTTCGCGGCGATTGCAGCTACAGTCATATTTGCTTCAGAAGGTCTTATTGATTATAAGATAGCTATACCTATCGGCATTGTTTATTTTTTCGGAGGATGGGTTGGCTCGCAGATAACAATAAAAAAAGGAGCTGCCTGGATAAGGTATGTCATAATAATCATAGCCTTCGCATTTGGGGTTAAGATGCTGTTTTTTTGAGGGGAAATAGAAATATTTATATACTTTTATATATTTTTGTATAAATATGAGTAAAATTAAGGTAAATATAGAATTTAAAAAGTCATTAACAGGAAAATGGAGTGATACATCAAAGAGATCAGAACATTTATCTGACAGGATGGCGCTTAGAGGTATAGGGATTGATAATATAGTTCATGCAGTTGAAAAAGGTGCAAAGAGACTTAGACAAGACGGAACTATTGTATCTGAATTTAGATGGTATAAAGTGATATACAGAGAATTCAATGTTGAAGGATGGAAAAAAATATACCCAATAACTGTGATTGAGGTTTGATAAAAATGGAAAAAATAAGATTCCCATGCCCTTGTGGCGGGAAGATAAGATGGACTAAGGAAAAGGTAATACAAAGCGGAGTAGACTGCGGAGTGCTGGATGTTGAAATTTGCGACAGATGCGGCAATATGTACCTTCCAGATGATTCAATGAAATCAGTTGAGAAAAAACTAAAAGAAAGGGGCTTGTGGGGTACAAAAAGGAGAGAGGTTAAATTCTGGAAATCAGGAAATTCTGTCACAGTGAGGTTTCCAACTGACATGACCCATGAGCTTGGTTTAGACAGAGTAAAAAAAGGTTTTGCCTATCAGGATGGGGAAAATAAGCTGACAATAGAATACTAAACCAATCCAACTGCTTAACATAATAGGGCTGGACTATAGAAAACTTTAAAAACAATATCAGGAATTCTAAAACCTATGGACTACAGGAAGATAGACGGGAAGACAGTGATTGGGCTTGTTGAGCCTGTGATAATATTCACAAGGACAGATGCCAAGAAGGTAATAATGGCAAAGATAGACACAGGAGCCTCAAAAAGCTCCATAGACATCAACCTGGCGTCACAGCTTAAGCTCGGGCCGATAGTGAAGTCCAAGCTTGTAAAGTCTGCGTCAGGAAATAAGCTGAGACCTGTCATAGAATCAACCATAGGGCTGGCAGGCAAG
>JAHWHQ010000096.1 GCA_019323195.1 Candidatus Woesearchaeota archaeon
CAGTATGCCGGTGTTTATTATAATGAACATGCCAGAATTAATAATCATGGAGTAGACTGCGATAATGATGTTACCGGGGTAATCTGTTATTATTGTGGAACTGGGAATTATGAAGACTGGAATACAAAGATACAAGCTAAACACTGGTACACCCTTTGTAATTATTGGGATGGTACTTCTACCAAAATGTCTTTGTTTAATGGCACTGTAAACGTAGAAAATATAACAAGGCTGGATTGCCCACATCTTAATTTGAATCCCTTTCTAGATTTTTTTAGTGTAGGTACAAATACGAATACGCTAGTTCTAGATAATTATCGTGAATTTAACTATACTTCTATTGGTGAAAGGGGTGTGTCAGCACATGACTATACCCCTCCTGTTCTTTCTGACTACAATTGCACTTCCTGCGACCCCCCCAATGGAGATAATCAAAGCCCTTATGAAACATATGATACAACACCAACATTTAGCTTTAATACAAATGAGAATGCATACTGTAGGATAGGGGATAAAAACCTGAATTGGAGCAGTATGAACAGCAGCAGGGATTGTGATACGGGGGAAGGAACCACCGGGCCACATATCTGTACATTGGACCCCTCTGATGAGTTGAAACTAACACCAACAGATTATGTCTATATCAGCTGTAGAAATGGCTATTATAGTGAAAACACTACAAGCAGTTCAGGGCCTTTGGAGATAAGCATAGGCCAGGTACAATACAATGCCAGTATAGCAATAGAAGAAGGCATAACTATCAGCATACCAAGCGCAACTATCTATTCAGACCAGCAGGTCTATGTAAGGACAGTGAGCAATAACCAGTCTTTGGCTGTTTTTGACAAGGTTGCCCTTTACGGCACCCAGAGGTGGGCCTTTAATTATGTCTCTCTTCCAAATGAAAGCTCAATCGGGACTTTTTACAACCTCTCTCCTGTGTTTTACTTCCTGGAGATGATAAACCTGACAAAGACCGAGATATCCAGGCAGGTTAGCAGCCTGATAAACAATACAAGAACATAATTTTTTCTTTTTTAAAATGAATAAGAAACCAGTTAAAATACTTGTAATCTGTTTTATTTTAATTAGCCTTGCTTATTTTGTAAATGGGGCTGATGATGAATATAAGCCATACCTGCATAAGGCATCTGTGCCGGAGCATCCCAAGCTGGAATTATATGGAAGATATAAGACAAACCTTTTTCCGGGGGCTGCTACCTATTCTTATGGTATTGAGGTTCCTAAAGGGACTAATGACCTTGCACCTTCTTTGTCTGTTTCCTATAACAGCCAGACAGTAAAGCAAAGGCCTTCTTTTGTTGGGGCAGGATGGATGCTGAGCCAGAACCTCGTTTATAGGGATATTAATGCAACCTTGAATGACACATCTGATGATTCCTATAAGCTGGTATTGGATAATGTCCAGTATGAACTGGTTTATTTTGATGGAACTTATCATACCAAGATAGAATCTTATATGAAGGTAGAGTATTTATCCGGCGCTCCTAATAATTATGGGGGATATTGGAGGGTAATATTAAAAGATGGGACTAAATACAGGTTCGGCTATAACCCTGATTCTGAACTGACATCTAATTCCGGATATGGTTATGCCCTGAAATGGAGCCTGGATTTAATTGAAGATGCCCATGATAATAAGATATACTACTCTTATCTTGAGAATCCTTTTTCAGATGATTTTGGAGCTGTTTATCTTGATGAGATATCCTATAATAATTACAGGGAAAGGGAGATTAGGTTTGTGTATGACGGCTCTTTAAGGGCCGATAATAGATTAGTGTATGAGCAGGGGAATAAGCTTTCTGAAAGTAGGAGATTAAAGGATATAAATGTCTTTATCAATGATAATCTAGTTAGAAGGTATAATCTTGGGTATAGTAATCTTAATGCAGAGAATTCACTTTTTTCTTTATCTGCCATAAAGCTGTACGGCTCAGATAATACCTCAATACTGCATAATATCAGTTTTGAGTATTTTTCTGACAAGGAGGGCTATATAAAATATGATAGTGCCTATATGCCTAAAGAGCTGTTTTCTAATTATGAGCATAAGGACTTTGGCGTGAGGCTTGCGGATTTTAATAATGACGGGTTTGTTGATATTGTTAAGGGTAGGGGGGCTACTGGCAAAAAAGAGGCTTTTGTTAACAATAGGTTAAATAACTGGAGCAATACAACTTCTTTTATTCCTCCAATGGATATTTCAGTTAGCTATTCTGGCTCCGAAGTTGATAATGGAGTAAGATTTGCAGATGTTAATAATGATGGTTTTGTTGATATATTGTATGGGAATAGTGGAGCACAGGAAGTATACTTAAATAATGGCTCTGGCTGGAATAAAAGTAATATGTGGGCAACTCCTGTTTATTTTGTTGACGGCAGTTATATTGATCAGGGTGCGCGTTTAGTTGATCTCAATGGCGATGGAAGGGTTGATATTCTGCAGGCAAAGTATGATGGGGAGCATAAGGCCTATCTGAATAACGGCTCTGGGTGGAGGGACGTAAATTTGAGTTGGAAAAGCCCTGTTGATTTTATCCACCTGAACCAGGATTTTGGGGTAAGGCTTGTTGACCTGAATGGAGACGGCTTAGCAGATATGATACACGGAGATGGGAAAGACTGTCTTAAAAATGCATGGCTTAATAACGGCTCAGGATGGAGCAATTATCCTGCTTACAAGCCTCCTCTGTACTTTACTACATCTTCAAGAAAGGATAATGGGGCAAGGTTTGCAGACGTTAACGGGGATGGGTTGACAGATTTAATAGTTGATTTCCAGAACTCGACTATTACAAACAAGTCAGCCTATATCAACAACGGCTCAGGATGGAGCTTAAGCAGCGGATGGAAGTCCTCTACACCTTTCACCAAAGACGGCTATAACATAGGGAGGAGGCTGGGTGATGTCAACGGCGACGGTTTTGCTGACGTTATTGTGGCGTATGGAAATAGTAGTGAAGAAGAGCACTATACCTATATCAAGAATTCCTCTAATGCTTATCTTCTTAAGAGGATTGTTAATGAATACGGCGGGGTGGTGGAGATAGATTATAGCGCTTCTACCTCTTATAACAACTCTGCTCTTGGGAATTCTACTTTAGGCTTTAACATGTGGGTTGTTGGTAATGTTTCACAGGATAATTCGCTTGCAGGGGATTTTAACTCTGCTGGAAATTATTCCTATTGGTATTTTGGCGGCAGGTATGACTACAAAGAGCAGGAGTTCAGGGGGTTTAATATAGTGAATGAGACAAGGCCTGATAATTCTTTTATTTCACACTATTTCCACCAGGGTGATGCCCTGAAAGGGAAGGAATATAAGACAGAGGCTTATAACTCATCAGGAAGCTTGTTTTCAAAAACAGAGAGCAGCTATAACCATACCTTTAATGGCCCTTATTATGAGGTATTTCTTAAGCATACTGCAAATTACCTTTATGACGGCTTTTCTGCAGCTGAGATAACCAATGTTTCTTATGGCTATGATGATTATGGCAATGTAATTTACAGGAATAGTTATGGGGATGTTTCTGTTGCAGGGGATGAGAAGTATGAAAGGTATGTTTATGCTTATAATACCTCTGAGAACATGCTTGGTAAGGTAAGCAGGTATTCTCTGTATGAGGATGATAATACGAGCTTAGCTAAAGAGACTTTGTACTATTATGATGGATTAAGCTATGGGGCTTCACCGACCAAAGGGGAGCTGACAAAGGTAAGCGAGTGGAACGATAAGGGTGAGGATTCTATTACAAGGTTTGAGTATGATGATTACGGAAATGTAATTGAGAAAATAGACCCATTAGGAAGAGAGACAAAATACCTGTATGGGCTGAGGGATACCTCGTTTACGTATGCAGACAGGATAACAAATGCTTTAGGGCACAGGACAGATTATGACTATGATTTAGGCACTGGTAATCTGTTATGGGAAGAGAAGGAGAACATAAGGAGGAGTTATGCTTATGATGTATATGGGAGGATCGTTAAGGAGATACTTCCTTATGATTCGTATTATATGCCGACAAAGGAGTATGCCTATACGTTTGATGGGGATGCGCCAGAGGTTATTACAGTTTCCCTAAGAGAGCACAACGGGGAGACGGTTGATACCTATTACTACTATGACGGCTTTGCCAACCTGGTGCAGCTAAAGACAGAGATAGAAGAAGATGAGGCTGTTGTCAAAAATATCTTTTATGATGGTTTGGGGAGGGTAAAGGAAGAGCAGAACCCTTACTTTGAGGCCTTTAGCAATTCATTAAGCACACCATCTGATACGATTAATAAGACCTATTACAGCTATGATGCCCTTGACAGGGTTGTGAGGGTGGTTAATCCTGACACTACTTCTAAGGTTATCGACTTCAACAAATGGAGCATTACAGATTATGAGGAGAACAGCAATAAACATACATATCTACTGGATGCGCATGGAAGGATAGTTAATGTTATAGAGTATAATAAGAACCCTTATGAAAACAACAGAGAGGAAATCTACAATACCTCTTACCAATACGACACAAACGACAACCTAATCAAGATAACAGATAATGAAGGTAATGAGTTTAAGTTCAGCTATGACAGCTTAGGAAGGAAGATAAAGCTGGATGATCCGGATTTAGGAATATGGACTTATGCTTATGATCCTGCCGGGAATCTTGTAGAGCAGAATGACAGTGTTGGGAATGTTATAACTTTAAGTTATGACAAGCTGAATAGGATATTAAACAAGAATTCTACAGATGTTAACATCAGTTTTGAATATGACCAGCAGTATGATGGGACATTAAGCAACATTACTATGGGTGGTGTAAGTTTTAAGTACAGCTATGATGAAAGGATGAGGGTTGTTAAGGAAGAGGCTTATCTGGGTGGAAGCTGGATAGAGACAGGGATAAGCTATGATTCTATGGACAGGATTATTGAAAAAAGGCTTCCTTCAACAGATCTGGAATATTTCTATAATAAGCAGGGAAAGGTAAGGAGGATCAATGATCTTATCAATAATGCCTCTTATAATGCGTTTGGAAGCATCCTGAACAGGAGCTATGACAATAATTTAGTTACTAAGTTTAGCTATTACCCTTCTGACAACAGGTTAAGCCAGATAACAACTGGGAGCTTACAAAGCCTTGCTTATGCCTATGATGATGTTGGAAATATAAGGTCAATAAGGGATTCTGTCCAGAGCAGGAACTACAGCATGGGCTATGACGGCCTGGACAGGCTGATCAATACTACCATTAATGATGACCTATACCAATATGAATATGACAGCATTGGAAACATCAAAAGGATAGTAAGGGCAGATGAGGCAAAAAGGCTTATTTATGGGGGTTTAATCCCGCATGCACCCTCGCAGATAATAGATTCTACACCGTTGGCAGGCGCTTATAGCGCTAAGACATTAGCAACAGGAAGCAGGAACAGGACTTTTGAATTCTTTATAGTTAATGAAAAATTAACTGATCTGACCTCAATAAACTGGACAATAGATTTCGGGCAGAACACGGTTGCTTCAACCAGGCAGATAAACCTTACCTCCAGGCCAGTGATGGTCCTGGTGCAGAACAATTATACCTCAGGAGGAAGCTATGACATCAATATCTCAACAGGAAATGATGATAATGTATTTGAGGAAAGGTTTGGTGTTAGGGCTAAATCTTTGGGTTTGATAACAAACAACAGGACTTTGGCTTTTATCGAGTTTATTGTTGAGAATGATGTTAAAGAGCAGCTGAATGATGTAAGATGGAACTGCTCGAATGGGATTGGGGCTGAGCTGCCCTTTAACCTGACAGGCAATAATGAGACAATGGTTCTGATAGGGTATAATTATTCGAATTATGGAACTAAAAAGATAACATGCTATGCAAACGCAACAGACGGGTATGAGAACAAGACAACAGAGTTTGAGATAAAGGGATTGGAGATACTGAATTTTACCTTGACAGACTTATCTACTAATACAAAAAGGGTTAGGTTCAATATAAAAAACCACTATTATCCATTGACAGCCAACTGGGAGATAAAGACAGATTCAGCCCATGCTGGCAGTGTTTCTTTGCAGACGGATGAAGTTAAGAATGTTAGTCAGGACATTACCTATACTACGGATGGGGACAAGACCATTAATATCTCTGTCTATTCCGGCAGCATAAGGTATTCAGAAGAATATAAGTTTAATATTGAAGCTCTGGAGATAGATCAATATTACAGGTATAGCGCTAACAAGACAAACAGGATAATATCCTTTATTGTAACAAATGAATGGCCTGATAATTTGTCTGTCAGCTGGAACATAACTGATCCTTCATTGATGAATTCTACCTATCTGAATCAAAATGATACCTTATTGGTCATAATAGCAGAGAATTACACTGCTGAAGGCAGGAAGGATGAGGCAGTTAATGTTTACTCAGATAGTTTCTTATCTACCTTAGAGGATTGGTTTAATATTTACATTGTAGAGATGCTGGACCTGCAGACACTTTCAGAATCTGTTTCCAGCACAGTATCCGAATTAGTTGCAAGAAGCGATTCTGGAAAACAGACAATAAGCTGGAAGCTGGATACTGGAGAAGCCAACATCACTTCTATAATTCCAATCCACATCAATGAGTCAGACAGAGTAATAATACTGGTTGAAAGCAACTATACAGGCTCTGGGGTTTACCTGACTAATGCTTCTATTAACACATCAAGCAGTAAGGATCATAAAGGAGGGATTGCCATAACATGAGAAATCTATATTTAGCCAATATCGCAGTCTTTATGGCAGTTCTGATAGTAATGCTTCCTGTGTGTTTTGCAGATAGCATTAGTTTGACATACGATGAGAACGGTAACTTAGTAACAGGAGATGGGTTCTATAGGGAATATAATAGTTTGAATCAGCTTTGGAAGGTTAGGAACGGGTCAGACATAAGTGGAAACTTGTTGCAGGAATATACGTATCATCCAGTTGAGGAGCGGGTTTTGATAAAGAAGAGCTATAATAATTCTGGGGATTTAGTTGAAACAGTTTATTATGTCTCAGATGAGTTTGTAAGGGTTGTTAACGCTTCAGGGACTTTTGATACTACGTATGTAAAACATAACGGCCAGAGGGTTGCAGAACTAAGGCCGGATGGGAGCAAGGTTTTTGTTCATAGTGATCATCTTGGCTCGACATCTTTAGTAACAGATGAGAGTGGGAATGCGGTAGATAATGTCAGCTATAGTCCTTTTGGAGTTGTGCTTGGTGGGGAGAATGTTTCTAGGTATAGCTATGAGGGCAAGGAGTATGACTCTGTAATAGACCAATACGATTTCCACTTTAGAGGATATAAGGCTGAATGGGGGAAGTTTGTTCAGCCTGATACGGTCGTCCCAAATGTTTATGACCCACAACAATTAAACCGTTACGCTTTTGAGAGGAATAATGCTTGGAGGTATCGAGACCCCACTGGACATACGTTACAGGGGATGTTGCATGGTTTGATTGATGTAGCGGTTGGGGCATTCGCTATAAAAGCAGGATTTATTGCGGCAGCTACGGCAACAGCAGCGGCAACAGCAGCGGCTCCAGCTGTTCTTGCAACAGCATTGGTAGTAGGAGGAATAGTTTTGGTTGGAATCGGATTATCTAAAATAATCATAGGCCTTAAATCCGATGCCGAAGATGATAGAAATTTACACAATGCCTACCAAGAGATAAATCCTGTCAATAGAATCGTATCTGGGAAAGGTATAGATACTAAGTACTCCATAGCTCTACAATCACTGGGGGTTGGCATTGCCTCAGGTATAGCTGCAACTAAATACACAGCAATTTTTGAGTCTATGGGTCTAGATTTGGCAGCATTTACTGCAAATTATGCAATTCAAACTTATTTACCTGGTTCACATTTCACAACAGGCGATGGAGGATATAGTATTTCTTATAATCGGAATCAAAAAAAGGGGGGTCCAGAAGCAGTAATATGCACAGATGTTGGATGCCATGCATCTTCAGAGAAATTTGCCGAGAAGTATAGGAAAGCAAGAAAAGAATTAGAGGGTGATGATGAGGATAATAGCTAGGGTAGTAAGGTAGAATTTATTCATCCCTTTTAGAAAGGTTTATATATTTGAGTTGGCTTTATGTAATCACCATGTCACTAGATACTGTTCTTACTTGGGCAATATTTATGCTAGTTATAAACCTTGGTTTTGCAGGATTTTGGTTTTTTGGATTAGTTGGTTATTGGAGGCAAAAATTTCCGGATGACTTTGAAAAAAATAAAAATAAACCCTTTTTTTGGTCAATGGCTTTATTTAATGGAAAAAATCTTCCAAATGATGCAAAATTGAAATCTAAATTAATCATTACTAGGTTCCTCTTTGCTACTTTAATCTTAATGTTTGCCATTGTATTCATTTTAGGAAATATTGATTAGATTGTCTTCTCCCCATTGTTCCTCCACCATCCGAGACTATTATTAGGTTTGTCAACAATCTGATTCTTAACTATCAATAAAAAATAAATCCCCTTACTGGTACGCGAAGAATATACTTTTTTTCTCAATTAAACCCCCTCCACAAAATAAACAAAAACCATCTTATCCTTACTATCAAATCTTAAACACCTAGCCTCTTTACCAATCCTTACACCTTTCCGCAGTAATCGAGGTATAAGAAAATACTTGGTGCAGCCCTTTTTGCCCCTTTCATAAACACTGGCTTTTGTATCTGCATTTTCCTCTGCAATCAAATGGATGTTATCCATCTTACCTTTTAGCTGTGCTGCTTCTTCTAAACCAAGCTTCAGGGAAAGAACAGCATGATCCTTATTTACTTTTGTTTGTATTACAGATGCCATTTTCGAAAGACCTTCTGATACAGTACTACATTTGTGGTTTCTTAAGGCAATCTTATTTGAATTGTATCTTCTTCTTTTCTAACTTTAATTTAATAGTTCTGTTATTGCTCTGTTATTTACTTTATATAAAACTTTTTGTTTTTAGACGCCATGGATGAAATAGATAACTTAATTGGTTTTATTATCTCAAGTAATAGGAGAAAAGAGGTGCTTAAAGAGCTAAGTAAAAAGCCTAAACGTCCAATGGAATTATGTAAAAAGCTTGATCTTGATACAGGCAACATTGCCAGATTATTATTCCAGCTTGAGAAAAAGAATGTTATCAAGTGTGTAACTCCTGAAAAAAGAAGCTGGAGGGTTTATATGATTACCTCTTTAGGAGAAGAGGTTTTAAAGAAGATTGAATAAAAGTGTTAGATTTCTTTTCAAGCACTTCCAAATCCATTTTTATGGGACGTAAACTATACTTTATAAATACCTTATTTTTCCCTGAATGAATACATAATTCTTTTACAGTTGATTTTTAGAAAAGTATATAATATTCTCTATCTTATCTTAATTAAAATGGAATTAAGAGAGATAGATCCTTCCAAATTACCAGAAGAAATAGCGGACTTTGCTCCTATAGGCTGCATGGATTGTGGATTTGAGGGTTATATTCCAAGGAAATTATTCCTTGTTAAGCCTGAAGTAACCAATGAAAAAGAATATGCTGAACTCCGTTTGTTATTAAAGAATAAGTTTGGTTATAATTCGTTTTCAGAGTGTCATTGTGAATTAGGTATGATAGTTAGCGTATCGAAATGCCCTAAATGTGGATCTGAGTCAATTTTTAAAGATTTTTAATCCCCCAAATCCTTTTTAAGGAGATTCTCCGAATAATTAGAAATTTGATTTTTAAACCCTCCTCACAACATAAACCCAAACAATCTTCTTAGTTTCATTTTGTGAATCTCCTATATATCCTACAAATAGCATGTACTTAACTATTTGTCTCATTTTAGGGGTTCACTCCAGGCAATTTCCTTCTTCTAAGACCCATTAGAAAATAATAAAAGACCTTTTTGAAATTCCTTTATGGCACGTAAAGTATATTTTATAGACCCTTACATCTTTTCCTGTATAGATGGCATATACGATTAGACAGATCTTGAGGGAAAACTGGTCTGGTTATCTTCAGGCCAATTCTGCGGAGGATTATCAGGTAAAGGAGGTCGAGAAAGCTATAAACTGCAGCGAGCATAGCTGCAACAGCAGGATCTGCCCATCCTGCGGCAAGCGCTATACAGACCGATGGTCTGATAAGCTGCAGGATTACCTTATTCCTGTTGAGCATAAGCATGTTGTCTTGACAGTCCCTGCAGTTCTAAGGCCGATGCTGAGAGATTGGGATAATGTCGGGCTCTTGATGGATTCCTCCAGATCTTTTTTCAGAGGCATTTCCAGCTAAGGTCCAGGCCAAGGCCTGGTGTCGCCCTGATAACGATACTGCATACTTTCGGAAAGGACATGAAGTTTCACCCGCATCTGCATGTTATTGCAGCCAACGGTTTCTTTAATAATAAGTTTAACCTTTTTGATATCTCTTTCAGATCAAAGTTTAATAAAATCTGGATGTCTGAGGTTTTGAATAGCCTAGATATTCATTTAGATAAATACAGATATGGCTTTTATGTGTGGGCTGATGATGGACCTTTAGGAACGGACAGACAATTAGTGAAATACATGGGGAGATATGTAAGGCATCCGGCGATTGCCAACGGAAGGATCATGTGCTGTGATAAGAAGAGAATAACTTTTTTTTATAATGATAATTGCAATAGGAAAATATTGGTCAAGAAATCGATTGGAGGTTTTATAACTTCCCTCATCCAGCATATCCCTCCACCTCAGTTTAAGATGATCAGATATTATGGCGCTTACAGCAGGAAACAAAAGAAGAGATATAGTCTGTTCCTAAAGGATTGAAATCTATTTCTTATCCGTTTCTTCTAATCTCTTTATATCCTTCTTTAATGAAGGGATGTCCTTTTTTACCGTTTTCCATACAGCATCCAAATCAACACCAAAATATCCATGGATAAGCTTATCCCTCATTCCGGCAATATCCTTCCATGGAGTAGCAGGGCTTTTTTTCCTGGTTTCATCTGAGATCAATTTTGATGCTTCCCCAATGATTTCTATCTGCCTGATTACAGCATCCTGTATTAAGGTTTTTTCCATAAATCTCTCTTTTGTAGTCTTGGCTATATATGCTTCTATTTTTTTGATTGCATCTAATATATGTTCAATATAAACTGTTTCATCCTTCATTTGTAAATCACTTTCATCTCCTTTTTGATATTCTCCCTAATCAGGGGGCTAATAGCCTTTTCTGTAAGTAGGTCTACTTTAATGCCTGCTTTTTTAGAAAGTTCCCTCTCTATCCTTACAAGATCTAGGAAACTTTTTATTCTCTTGAACTCTACCAAGACATCTACATCGCTCTTGGGATTCTGCTGGTTTCTTGCATATGACCCAAAGAGTGCTATCTTTTTTGCACCTTCCTTCCTGAGGTTCATTACAATAGTCTTCCTGAGCTTATCCATTCTCATACCAGATTAGGTATCTTTTTTTAATTTAAACCTTTCGCTTTTTTTGAGAAAAATACTATTATTACAACGGCTTTGCCAACCTGGTGCAGCTAAAGACAGAGATAGAAGGGGATGAGGCTGTTGTTAATGGTACGTAAAGTATATTGTATAAACCCCTACATCTTTTCCTGTATAGATGACATATACAATTAAATAGATTTTGCGGTACGTAAACTTCTTTTGATAAAAACATTAATTTTCCGTCGAGCCTGACATTCTGAAATTAAAATTTTTCACAAAAATTCCAATAACAATGGGTGAAAACTGCCTGAAGAGGAAAAATCAGTTACGAAGTTCTGATTTTTCCTTTTGGCATAGGATAAAATTTTGTCAAACAAAATTTTAGCCGTGTTTGAACCCTTTGTTGTTATTGGAGTTTTTTACATTAAGTAGAGAAAATAAATTAGGACATTACCTATACTACGGATGGTGATAAAACACTAAATATTTCTGTTTAATGTACCTAAAGTATACGCTTTTTTCTTTCCTGTGGAGCACGTGGAAGTTTTATATAAACGAGAATTTTCTGGAGGTATTTAGGATGAAAAATAAACAAGTTACTGTTAAATCTATATTTCAGCAATACTGGCCTTCTTTTTTGAATGAACATAAAGACAAACTTCGTAAAATAGAGATAATTGAAGTGAAAAAAATGCTTAACTGTAATAAAAGAGGCTGCAATAGTAGAATCTGCAATAGTTGTGGTAAGAGATATACAGACAATTGGTCAGAAAATCTAAAAACCTTTGACCTACCTCACAAGCATATTACATTGACCTTATCTGATCTATTGTGGTTAGATAAATGATATTGCTCTGCCAGTTTCTTATGTCCCTTAGCCTTTCCAGCATTTCCAGTGCCTCTTTCTTGGAAATCAAGCCTGCTGCCACAAAAGCGATAAGGAAGAACGTACTGAAATAGACCTCTATTTTCTTCTCAGTATGATGGACAATCTTATGGTCGTCTGTGATCAGGGGAATATTCGTGTTTTTCGAGAGGTTGAATAATTCATTGTCTGTATCCTCCAGATATCTGATCTCTTCCTTGGCTTCTGCAGATCTTATTAAGAACTTATTTTTAAGAATCAATACTTTTTTGGATATGTTCCCATAGTCATCTTTATGTTTTGAGAAATCATTTAACTCCTGCATTACGGCATCTGTTGTTGTGATACTGGAGAAATTCACAACCCTTTTCAGCAGGTCAATACTTGCTAAGCTTATGAGGGCAGAAGTGTCGAAAATAAAGGATTTTTTCTCAGGAGACCTTTTTAATGTTTTTTCCATATTCCATACCGGCTTTCATGCTTTTTTTAGCAGTTTTATACACAGATTCCATTTGTCCGGCTATCTGTTTACCTACTAAAGATTCTACTTCTTTTTTTGTAATCATCCCTTTAGTATAGAGGCTGCTTAATTCCATTAAAAGCCTGTTTTTTTCTTCATGCACCTCTTCAGCTAATTTTGTTTTTATCCATTCAGATTTATTGATTTTTAATAATCTGCTGACTATATTCAGGTCATGCAGTAAATCTGTTGGCACTCTTACATTCAGTTGTTCGGTTTCCATAGTTATCACAGTATAGCATATAATAGCAAATACTATTTAAACCTTTCGCTTTTTTTGAGAAAAAACCAAAATACTATTACTATTACGACGGCTTTGCTAATTTAGTGCAGCTAAAGGCAGAGATTGAAAATGATGAGGCTGTTGTCAAAAATATCTTTTATGATGGGTTGGGAAGGGTAAAGGAAGAGCAGAATCCCTATTTTGAGGATTTTTCATCTTCATTGAGCAATGCCTCAGCAACTGTTAACAAGACCTATTACAGCTATGATGCGCTGGACAGGGTTGTGAGGGTGGTTAATCCTGACACTACCTCTAAGGTTATCGACTTCAATAAATGGAGCATAACAGATCATGATGAGAATGATAATAAGCACGAGTATAGGTTAGATGCGCATGGAAGGATAGTTAATGTTATAGAGTATAATAAGAACCCTTATGAAAACAACAAAGAGGAAATCTACAATACCTCTTACCAATACGACACAAACGACAACCTAATCAAGATAACAGACAATGAAGGTAATGAGTTTAAGTTCAGCTATGATTCTTTAGGGAGAAAAATCAAGTTAGATGACCCTGATCTGGGAGTATGGACTTATGCTTATGATCCTGCCGGGAATCTGGTAGAGCAGAATGACAGTGTCGGGAATGTTATAACTTTAAGTTATGACAAGCTGAATAGGATATTAAACAAGAATTCTACGGATGTAAACATCAGCTTTGCTTATGATAAGGAGTATGATGGGACATTAAGCAACATCACTATGGGCAGTGTAAGCTTTAAGTACAGCTATGATAAAAGGATGAGGGTTGTTAAGGAGGAGGCGTATTTAGGCGGTAATTGGCTGGAAACAGGCATCAGCTATGATTCTATGGACAGGCTTATTGAAAAAAGGCTTCCTTCAACAGATTTGGAATATTTCTATAATAAGCAGGGAAAGGTAAGGAGGATTAATGATTTTATCAATAATGCCTCTTATAATGCGTTTGGAAGCATCCTGAACAGGAGCTATGACAATAACTTAGTCACTAGGTTTAGCTATTACCCTTCTAACAACAGGTTAAGCCAGATAACAACAGGCTCTTTGCAGGACTTAGCTTATGCCTATGATAATGTTGGAAATATAAGGTCAATAAGGGATTCTGTCCAGAGCAGGAACTACAGCATGGGCTATGACGGCTTAGACAGGCTGATTAATACTACCATTAATGATGACCTATACCAGTACGAATATGATTCAATAGGGAACATCAAAAGGGCAGTTAGGACGGATGAGTCAAAAAGAAAAGATTTATAAAAATAATTAGATAACTGACCTACTGCTTTAAACAACAATTTGCTTTTGAGGAATTTAGGGGAACTTTTTGTTAGGATGGATAAATATCAAATATTAAGGTCTATGGGCTTTGGAAGGGAAATTTCAGTAAAAAAGGTATACAACATTAGTGTAAACTACATCAAATTTCTCGCCAGAAATCCCCATTTATCTTCTTTCCCTTCAATATTGATGATGGAGCCTACAAATTATTGCAATCTCCGCTGCCCCTTGTGCCCTACTGGAAACGGCACCATCCGGGCCCCTCGCGGATTTATGTCCTTTGACAGCTATAAGAGGATCATTGACGAGGTTGGCGATTATTTGTTGAATTTGACGCTTTACAATTTTGGTGAGCCCTTTTTGAACAAGAGCCTCCTTGATATGGTCGAATACGCGAAGAAGAAGAGAATCTTTATCAGGATAAGTACAAATGGCCATTTCCTTGATGGCAGGGAAAAAATAGAGCGGCTGGTTAAATCAGGGCTTGACCATATCATTATCGCATTAGATGCAGCCACAGAAGACACCTTCCAGAAGTACAGGAAGAAAGGGGATTTTAAGAAGGTAGTTGAGAATATCAAGAAGCTTGTAAAGCAGAAAAAAGCCCGGAAAAGCAGGACGCCTTACATCGAGCTCCTTTTTGTTGTAATGAAGCATAACGAAAAAGAGATTCCGGTCATCAGGAAAATTGCAGGAGACATTGGCGTGGACAGGCTTAAGTTAAAGACAGCTTCTTTGATATATCATTCCAAAAATGACAAAAGGGGCATAGGCGATTATCTGCCGGAAAATAAAAAGAGGGGAAGGTATAAATTTAAAGAAGGCGCGATAATTGAAAATAAGAAAATAAAAGACGCCTGTAAGTGGCTATGGGTGGGCAGCGTGGTTAACTGGGACGGCGCTGTTGTTCCTTGTTGTTATGATCCTCACAGGACTTTGGAGATGGGGAACGCATTTGGGGGCAATAATCTCAGGAGGGTCTGGTGTGGGAGTAAATATACAGGCCTCCGGAAGCTCATTCTCAGGAATAAAAAGGCAGTAGATATCTGCAGAAAATGCCCTGGAACGCTAACAGGGTCAGATACTGATTAAGATGAAGGTATTATTTGTATTTAGGGACACCAAAATGTCAGAACAGATGGGGATGATGTACCTATCGGCAGTTCTGAAAAAATATAATCATTCTACTGGCATGATTAATACAGACCTCGAGGACATCAATAAGAAGATGAAGGAATTCAGGCCTGATATCCTGGCATATTACAGCATGACTGGCGAGCACAGGCACCTAATTGAGTTCAATAAGAGCCTCAAGAGGAAGTATCGCTTTCTTGCGGTTTTTGGCGGTCCCCACCCCACATTCTTTCCTGAGGTAATACAAAATGAAGGGATAGATATTATTGGGGTCGGCGAGTGTGAAAGCGCGATGGCAGAGCTTGCAAATGCCCTTGAGAAAGGCAGGCCTATAGATAAAATAAAAAATCTCTGGATAAAGAAAAAAGGCAGGATAATAAAGAACCCTGTTAGGCCGCTCGAAACAGATTTGGACAAGCTCCCCCATCCTGACAGGGAAATCATGTACCTCGGTGATAAGCGCTTGCTTGAATTCGGGAAGAAAGTTTTCCTTGCTGGGAGAGGTTGCCCTTATAATTGTACGTACTGCTTCAATCATAAGATGAGGGAATTATACAAATCCTGGGGCAGGGTAAGATGGAAAAGCGTTGACAAGTTGATTGATGAAATAGTTGAAGTGAAAAATAAATACCCTTTAGAATTTGTAAAATTTGGTGATGATACCTTTTCTATGGCCAGCAGGGAATGGATCGAGGAATTTGCGGAAAAATACCCTAAAAAAGTAGGCATCCCTTTCGGATGCAATCTTAGGCCTAATCTTGTAACAGGGCATTTCGTAAGGAACCTTAAAAAAGCAGGCTGCTATCATGCCTTTATGGCAATAGAGGCTGCAGATGAAAAGATAAGGAATGATCTTTTGAAGAGAAATATAAGTGAAGAGCAGATTGCAAAAGCCTACAGGCTATTGAAATCAGCAGGAATAAAGATTGGGTATTATAACCTTCTTGGATTGCCTGTAAAGAATGCCCTGAAAAAGGACATTGAAACCCTAAAGATTAACGCTAAATACAGGCCCAACATGGCATGGTCATCCTTGTTCACCCCGTATCCTAAAACCGAGCTTGGCGAATATGCCATAAAGCATGGTTATTTTCATGGGGATTTTGAAAAAATACCTGCAAATAATAAGATAACCTCCTGCCTGAAATTCAGTTCCTTGAAAGAAAAGCATCAGATTGAAAATCTTCATAAGTTATTCGGGATCACAGTAAGGTTTCCTTTTCTTTTGCCTGTAACGAAAATCCTTATTCAATTGCCCCCCAACAGGTTTTATACGTTCTTGATGTTTGGTTTTTACGGGCTAGTCAGGGAAGGCACTATGGCTACGATGAAGCTTACACCTGCTAAAATGCTGAAGTTTACTAAAGTATTGCTTAAACATACCAGAAACGAATAAAGGCAATAAAGGGTATAATTATGAAAAAGTATATCGATAAAATCAAACCTCACCTGGCTGCTATACTTATAATCATCTTTTTGGCAGTTATTGTTTTCAACAGCTTTCTTATTTTTAATTGGGATAAGATGTTTCTTGGGGATATGTATTCATACAGGTACAGGATGGAGGTAGCTAAGATCTCGATCCAGGAATATGGAGACTTTATTCCTCTTTGGAGCCCCTATACGATGAGTGGCGCTCCATTTTTTGCTAAGCTGGGGGTAGATATTGGCTTTTTTTACATCAACTATCTTCTATTGATGATCCTTCCCCTGACTATAACATTAAAACTCTCCTACACCATTCCTGTAATATTGGCGGGGATTTTTATGTATTTTTTAATGGTCTATCTTAAGCTGGAAAAAAAGTACGCATTGCTTTCAGCTATCTTATATATGTTTAATGGCTGGCTGTACTCTCGTTTTAGCAGAGGGCACCTGACTACCATCTCCCCTTATTCAATAACACCCCTTATAATTCTTTATATTATAAAAATATTCAGGGAAAAAGATTGGATCAAAAATTCTGTAATAGCAGGAATCCTTTTTGCCATACAGATTCACGCAGGACCTGACCTTAAAGTCACCATTTGGGTTATACCCATCGTTATAATTTATGTTTTTCTAGTTTTAATTGGCCGAATTTCAGCACAGAAAATAATACAGATTTCATTAATAGGTTTAATTATAGTGGCAGTAACCTTCGGTCTTACTGCCGTCAAGGTTCTTCCAGCTTCGCAATATCTCAAATTAGGAAGCAGGAGCCATGTCGACTATAAAAATGCGCGTGCACAAAGGGCCAGGTGGTCATTTTCAGACTTTATCGAGCCAATCCCGCCAAAATATGACAAGACCCTTTATAGGACCCATTATAATATAGGCATAATTGCATTTTTATTCGCATGTTTTGCAGTATTTAAAAAATTCAAAAACAAAACTGTATTATTTTTCGCAAGTGTTGCTGTTCTTTCTGTTTTTTTGGGGACTGGCTCTTTTGTTTTTTACCTCTTTTGGAGGTATGTTCCCTTCTATGACAGTTTTAGGTATCCTTCAAGGATTCTGTCCATTTATGTCTTTTCCATGGCAGCATTGGCAGGCATAGGTGCTTCCTTACTGGGGAATAAATTAAAAAAGAGGTATAACTGGAGTACTAAAAAGATAAATCTGTGCTTTGTTGTTTTAGTTATGTTGATTTTGGTTAATAATGTTGTTTTTGGCATAAGCCCATACAGGCTCTTTTACGAATGGAGAAACCCTGACGAAGTGCTCCAGGATAACCATATCCTTAATTATTTAGGCAAAGAGCCTGGTCTCTTCCGGATACACATCTATGAGACTACAGGCATTGACTGGGGAACCGAATTCCAGACAGTCCCTCTTGGTTTGCAAACCCTATATGGGTATGATGCAGCATGGCTGGTTGATTATATGAATATATACCTTAGTGTGGCATTGCAGCAGCCGGCCAGGTTTTGGGGGATTCTTAATACAAAATACATTACTAGTCAAAAAGAGCTGAATATTACGGGTCTCTCTTTTGTGAATAAATTTCCAGAATGTGAAAAATGCTTTCCGGATGAGCCAAAAATACAAAAAATAGGGGGGCCGTACCTCTATCAGAACCAGCAATTCCTTCCTAGGGCCTATATTGTTAATAATAGCATCCTGGTTGTTGGAAAGGACGATAAAGCAAAACAGACCATCTACGGTTTAATGCTTAATAGCATGTTTAATCCGGCCAATACAGTCATTATTCAGGGAAAAGAAAGCGTCAATGATTATTCGCTTTCACAATTGGAAAGATATGATGCTATATTCCTCACAGAAGGTTCTATTGACCAGAACTCCATATCTCTCTTGAAAAACTATATTCAGCAAGGAGGAATCCTGGTTCCTGATATAACCAAAAACGAGTTGCAGATTAACAACGAAAAAATAAATGGAATATTGGCTTCTTTCAAAGGAAATCTTACTCCGATATCTGATAATGATCACCTCTTTGTAAATTTTGACAAAAGGCAGTTGAATATAGGCCGAAAACAAGGATTTCTTGTTTACAGCGAGATTCTTACCCATTACCCTGGCTGGATAGCCCGGGCTGATAGTATGAAAAAGGAAATTGAAAGGGCAGATGGGGTTATAGGTGCAGTTTATCTGGATAAGCCTGTTCAGGAGGTTATCCTTGAATTCAAGCCCGCATCTTTTGTAATCGGTTCGGTAATTACAGTTATGTCCATAATTGCGCTCATATTATTCTTTGTATTCTGGTCCATTAGGAATAACCCCCCGAAGAAGGCAGGAGACTAGGCCTGGTAAATGTTATAATCTTATCATTCAGCAACATTTTCCTCATTTCTGCTTCTGTTTAGAAAAAAGACCCCTATTATCCCCAATATAAGGTAATACATTATTATCACAAGGTGCAATGCAAAGCCGGTTGAGATAGCTGCCTCTTTGCTGATTCCAAAAGATATTAGTGCTAGAGCCCATAATCCTTCTAATGTTCCAAATCCTCCAACGCCCTGTATTGGCAGGATAATTGCAAATGCGCTGAATATTATTACTGCCGCAATAGACCAAAAATCCAGCCTGATTCCAAACGAGACTAGAAGGGTATAGGCCATCATCAATTGTGAAAGCCAGATTACGACAGAAAAAGCAAAAGTTTTAAGAATATTATTCACGCCTTTAATCACCTTAAAGGATTTTATCAAATTTTCCTCCTTTTCTAATATATACCTGGCTATCTTAAACCTTGTCAGTTTCAAGAATCTAAAGAGGTTCTTGGAGAAATTGATAAAATGGTCTTGGAAATATATCAACGATAATAGTATAAGTATCAGCAGAAATAACAGGGCAGCAATGACAAAAAAAGCATTTTTTAATAACGCTGAAACATCTGTAATAAAATATATTGAAATTAAGAATAGCATCGATAAAATAATAAAATCAAACACCTTTGCGATCATAAGAATGGCTAATGCTAAAGTCCCCCTTAATCCTTTCTTTTTCAGAAGATAGATGAATGATATCTCTCCGGTTCTCATAGGCATCAGACTGTTGGTCATGTTATATACAGATACAATCGTAAAAAGCTTGCCCAATGAGAGCTGCTTTTTAAGTAAGAATCTTAACCGTAAGGACCTAAAAATATAGCTGTTAACATAAAAGATAAAAGCAATTAAAAGCGGCCCTAATGATATGGTGGTGATTACAGATATCAGATCTTTGATGTCTACTTGGCTTAAAAGCAATGCTATAAGCAATATAGCGATTAAAAAACCGATTAAAAGCTTAAAATCCCTTTTCATCTTATAGTATGTAATTTAAGTATATTAAGATTATTTAAGAATTAATTGCATATTCGGTGCCTATTTAAACTTTGCTTTTTTGTCGGCTGTGTCTGTTATCCCGAAACTGCTTCCGGTCACGTAACTACTTCCGCTTTGTAAGTTCATCCCCCACTTTTTGAGGTGTTTTGTAATTGAGACTCATGTATGGCCTATTGTTATTATACCCTTCCCAACCAAGCTCTTTGTATCTTGTTACAATTTCTCTAACTGTCCTATCACTAACTCCCTGAGAAAGAGCAAGTTTAGAAGGAGAAACGCCCCTTCAGCGTTGCTTAACAATCCATACTCTCTTCTTAACATTTAGCTTGTACATACTAACCACCAAATGTGGTTAGTTAAGCGGAACTAAAAACGTGATAGCACATTTTTGTCGGCTGTGTTGAAAATGTAGGTTAGCAGCCTAAGGTCAAAATCCTATTAAATACAACCTTAAGCTGACAAGAGGGGTCAATTTAAATTTTGTTTCAACAAAATTTATGGCGTTTAGCCCCCCGTCGGGGAACG
>JAHWHQ010000097.1 GCA_019323195.1 Candidatus Woesearchaeota archaeon
AGCTTTACCGTAATTTGGGGTAAAGTGGGGAATTTGATTAATATATTTGAAAATGTGGAGGCCTTAGAGCCTAAATGCCCTACCTGCGATACTAAGATCATACTTGGTGTAACCACCCAGTACAGTAAAGAGCATAGCTGTCATGTTTGCCTGAAGTGCAATTCAAAACTTTTATAGCCGAGGTGTAAAATGGACGGACAAATTTCCACAATTAAGAAATTAGAGATGAAAAAAGATGATATGTTGGGCATGGTTATGTTCAACAGCGGTTTGAGCAGTACGGACTTGAGATTCATGGAGGAAGAGTTTGATTTCCGCCAGCGGGACATTGATAGTTTTGTTTCATGCTATAAGAACCTTGGAATTGTTTTCAGGCTGAAGCCTATACAGGAGAAGTTTCTTAAGGAATGGAAGCCTTTCATCCAGAAGACCATCAGAAAGAGCAGCCAGTTTGACCGTTTCAGCAATATCTTTGTTAACAAGAGCTATGACAAGATCCTGCTGGTAACCAACAAAAGGCTTCTTGCTGTTGACCTGAAGAAACTGAACGAGAAGATCGAATACATCAACTATCGTATAGAGAGTTATGACCGGAAGGTCTTAGAGGAGATGAACGACCCTGCCGATGCAGCCAAGGAAGAGCATAAGGGCATCTTCCAGAAGGTTATTGATGTTCTTAGAGGATAAGAATATATCTTATGGGCTGGATTGAGGATGTTTGCAGCCGTTAACAATAACTTTATAAACTATGCTTTTTTTCTTAAAAATTATCTATAGGATATTTATTTGCACAAGGGGGATCAAAATAAAAATCAGCATAATAGGAGCAGGGATGGTCGGTTCTACAGCTGCCCAGCGTATAGCAGATAAGAGGCTGGCAGATGAGCTTGTTCTTGTTGACATTACAGAGGCTGTAAAGGGCAAGGCATTGGACATTCAGGAATCTGCCTCGATAGAAGGCTTTGATACAAAGGTTACAGGGACGATGGACTATAAGGATATAGCCCGTTCAGACATAGTCATAGTGACAGCAGGCTTCCCTCGTATGCCTGGAATGTCAAGGGATGACCTCCTTGCAAGGAATTCAGGTATCATAAGGGGCATAGCAGAAAAGATAAAGGAATATGCCGCAGAAGCCATAGTGATAGTGGTCACTAACCCCTTGGATGTTATGTCTTATATAACCCTTAAGGAGACCGGCTTTAGCAAGGATAAGGTTATAGGCATGGCAGGTGTCCTGGATACTACAAGGCTTGCAGGATTTATAGCAGAGGAACTGAAAGCATCCCCCGGGGACGTCAGGGCCCTTGTCCTTGGCTCGCACGGCGACACCATGGTCCCTGTCATGCAGGAGACAGAGGTTAGCGGAAAAAAGATAAGAGAGCTCTTGGATGATGAAAAGATAGAAAGGCTGGTCGACAGGACAAGAAAAGGCGGTATGGAGATCGTCAATTACCTGAAAAAGGGCTCTGCCTTTTATGCTCCTTCCTCTTCTGTCGTTAAGATGGTAAGTGCGATAGTGAACGACACAAAAGAGATTCTTCCCTGCTCTGTCTATCTGGAGGGCGAATACGGCTACAGCAGCATATATCTTGGAGTGCCTGTAAGATTAGGGAAGAACGGTGTTGAGGAGATCGTTGAGATAGGACTTGATGAAGATGTTAAGAGACAGCTGGACAATTCTGCCAGCGCAACAAAAAAAAATATAGAGGGATTATAAAATGAAGGTAAACAAAGCGCAGCGCGTCGGTGTTTTTGTTGACGTGCAGAACATGTATTATTCCGCAAAAAGCATGTATAAGGGAAAGGTTGATTTTGCCCAGATTTTGAAGGTTGCGGTAAGCGGAAGGAGCCTTATAAGGGCCATAGCCTATGTTATAAAGACTGATATCGTAAAGGAAGAGAGGAGTTTTTTTGACGCTTTGGAAAACATAGGTTTTGAGGTAAATTCAAAGGACCTGCAGATCTTCTACGGCGGGCATAAGAAGGGCGACTGGGACATCGGGATAGCGATGGACATGATAGAGCTTGCACCCAAGCTTGACACCGCAGTTCTGGTGAGCGGCGACGGGGATTTTGTCCCTTTGGTCAGGCACCTGAGGCATGCCCTGGGCGTAAGGGTCGAGGTCATAGCCTTCGGCAAGTCAAGCAGCTCCAAGCTGAAGGAAGCAGCGCATTCCTTTTTGGACCTCGACATATCAAAACAGAAATACCTGATGAAGTAAGATGTATCCTATACTGCAGAAAAGAAAGCTGGCTGAGAACACCTATCTTATCGAGATAGAGGCTCCTGCCATCGCTAAAAAGGCAAAGCCCGGCCAGTTTGTGATCCTTATGATAGATGAAAAGGGCGAAAGGATACCTTTGACGATAGCGGATTCAGGCAAAAGGACCATAACCATAGTCTTTCTTGCTGTTGGCAAGACCACTACCCAGCTGTCCGCGTTAAAGAAAGGTGATTCGATAGTGGATTTTGTCGGGCCTTTGGGGACGCCTTCTAAGATACAGGAGTACGGCAATGTGTGCGTCATAGGGGGCGGACTTGGCATAGCGCCTATCTATCCTATCATCCGGGCCCTGAAGAAGGCGGAAAACAATATAACCGCCATACTCGGCGCAAGAAGCAAAGATAACCTTTTCTGGGAGGATCATTTCAGGCCTCTTTGTGAGGAGGTCTTGATAACTACTGAGGATGGAAGCAGGGGAAAGAAAGGCTTTGTCACTGACGCCCTGAAGGAGCTGATGCAGAGGAAGAAGATAGACCTTGTGATAGCCATAGGCCCCCCTATAATGATGAAGGTCATATCAGACATGACAAGAAACAGGATAAAGACCATAGTGTCCCTTAACCCCATAATGATAGACGGCATGGGGATGTGCGGCGGCTGCAGGGTAGTAATAGACGGCAAGGTGAAGTTTGCATGCTGTGACGGCCCTGAGTTTAATGGCCACCAGGTTGACTGGGACGAGCTGATGAACCGTAACAGGGCCTATATGGAAGAGGAAAAATGCGCGTGTGAGGTAAAATGAGTGAAATAAACTTTTGTCCGTTCTGCGATGCACCGCAGCATAAGATACTTTTGTGCAGGGAAGATGCATTCTTCTGCAAGGAGTGCTCCAGGTTTTTCAGGCTGAGCGAACTTGGCATGAAATGCCCCAAGTGTGATTCTCTGAAGATAGTAAAGTCTGACTTCCCTTCTCCAAGCGGAGAGGTGGCGTTCCAGTGTAGCGACTGCAAGAAGATACTTTCTGCAAGCGAGTTTTTTAAGGCCAATAAGGTTAAGTGAATTGATCTTATTAAGCCAAAAAAGGGAAATAAGCGGCAGCATATACCCTGAGAGCAGGAATGGGTTGATTGTTGAAGTATAAGTTCTAGTGGGTATTGTTCTGTATGCAGGGCATATTAGTCTTTTATTACAACTTGGGTTTAATACCCTTATGCTTGCATCGGTATGTATCCAAGTTCTAATGGCCAGAAATTTTGAAATAATTGAATTCGCGTAATACCCCTCAGCTTGCTGCGGTTGTGATAGCGGATTCCAAAATTTCTCGTTTGTCAAGAACCACCCACAAAAAAAGCTAACGCTTTTTTCTAGTGTAGTAAATTATTTCATAATTTATACACCATCATAAATGGGTGGCATGCAAGGCTTAAGCCTCTAAAGCCATCCCATACATCTAGGTGGTTCTTGAGCATAAACTGGAAATTTGGAACGCAAATTTCTGGTTTGTTAGAAATGCGAAGTATTTCCAACACTCAGGAATATACCCTCTTCCAAAACTGGATAGTGGACTTTGTCCACTGCTTAAAAAACCAGTGGTATATTCCTGACATATCAATCTCCAATAGGTTCCCCTAAAGTGTTACAAAAATTGTATCACTTTATAAGAAAAGTGTTACAAAAATTGTATCACTTTAGAAAGATTTAAATATGTAGGCTGTTTTCTTGTTTGAATGGAACGGGAAAAACTCTATTTTGTTTTGTTTGAGCAGCAGAAAGGGTTTAAGGTAGATGGGATGTTAGTTGACAGGGAAATCAGAGAGAATGCTGTATCTTTCCTGCATCTGAAGCTTCCTATAATAATAACCGGAGTTAGGAGATCTGGAAAATCAACCTTATTATACATAATAAAAGAAAAACTGAAATTAAAAGAAAAGGAATACCTTTATGTTAACTTCAATGATGAAAGGCTGGTTGGCTTTTCTTTTGAGGATTTCCAGAGTATTATTGATTTTCTAAACGAACAGAATTACGATAAGGGCTGTTATTTGTTTCTGGATGAAATCCAGGAAACCAATGGGTGGGAGAAATGGATAGACCGAATAAAAGAGAAATACCCCATTTTAATAACCGGCTCGAATTCAAAACTGCTAAGCAAGGAGATTTCTACAGTATTAACCGGAAGATCAATAAGCATAAGCTTATACCCCTTCAGTTTCAGGGAATTTCTTGAATCAAAAAAAGTAAAAACCGAAAATTGGAGCATTGACTTAAAATTACAGGCTAGACTGAGGAAAGAGTTCTCTCAATTTGTTTTATCCGGAGGCATTCCAAAAGCTATTGTTGACAATGATAAAAGGCTTTTACAGGAAAATTATGAAAATATACTTTATAGGGACATTATAAAAAGGTTCAATAAAAACCTTGAAAAATCAATTAAGGAGATTTCTGTTTATTTGCTTTCAAATGTTTCAAATGAAATAAGCATAAGGTCATTGTCAAAGACAATCCAGATAAGTAATTTATCAACAGTAAAATCTATTCTGGAAACCTTTGAAAAGGCTTTCTTGTTCTTTTTTGTGAATAAATTTGATTATTCTGTTAAAAAGCAGATACAGAATCCAAGAAAAGCTTATTGTGTTGATACTGGATTCATAAACGAGGTGGGGTTCAGCTTTTCAGAGGATAAAGGAAGGATTTTAGAGAATATTGTTTTTTTGGAGCTAAAAAGAAGTCATGAGGAGATTTATTATTTTTCAGAGAAGGGCGAATGCGATTTTCTTTTGAGAAAAGGTATAAAGATACATCAAGCAATTCAGGTTTGTCATCAATTGAATGAGAAAAATAAGGAAAGAGAACTTAGTGGATTATTGGAAGCTATGGATAAATTCAACTTGAAAGAGGGGTTGATTTTAACATACAGTCAAGAAGAGCAAATAACTGAGGGAAAGAAGAGGATAATTGTTAAGCCGGTGTGGAAGTGGATTTTAGAATAAACCAAAGGATTTTTATATAAGGTAAAGAAGGAAACCTTGTAAAGGGTTTTTTAAAAAATGAGGAAGATCAAGGTTCTGATGCTCGGCTGGGAGTACCCGCCTTATGTCACTGGCGGCCTTGGCACGCACTGCTATTATCTGACAAAGGCCTTGGCAAAGCTGCCGGTCAAGATATATTTCATCACCCCCCACCCCATACATAAGAGAAGGGGGAACCTGGAGATCATAGGGCTGGATATAAGCCAGAGGTTTAAGGAGGATGGGAAGATACTTAGCTATGGTAAAAGGGATAATTTCTACAAGAAGGTAGAGTTATATAAGAAAGAGGCTGTTGATGTAATACAAAAATTGGATTTTGATATTATACATAGCCAGGATTGGATGCCCATAGAGACAGCCATCTTAATAAAGAATCTTTCAGGCAAGCCTTTGATCCAGACCATGCATTCTACAGAGTTTGACAAGTGCAGACATCCAAGGAAGAGGTTTATAGAGCTTGATAAAAAAGGCATGAAAGCAGCAGAGAAGGTAATTGCTGTTTCCAATTATACAAAAAAAATCTTAATCGATAAGTTTGGGATAGAAAGCAGAAAGATAGCTGTCATCTATAATGCGATAGAGCAGAGGAAGGCTCCTGCTAAAAAAAAGGAAGCAACTGTTAGGCATATACTCTATCTTGGAAGGCTGAAGTACCAGAAAGGGATTCCTTTTTTGATTGATGCTGCAGATATTGTCTTAAAAAAAGAGAGGGATGTTAGATTCATTATAGCAGGCAAGGGAAAAAAGGAATATGAGGCAAAGCTAAAAATAAAGGTTCATAAACTGGGGCATGCTGATAAGATAATCTTTAAGGGCTATGTAAAAGACAAGGATTATTACTATAAGAAAGCCAATCTTTTTGTAATGCCTTCTTTGTCAGAGCCTTTCGGCATAACACCCCTTGAATCAATAGGCAATGGAACGCCGGTTTTAATATCAAAACAGTCTGGAATAGCTGAGGTTCTGAAGAGCTGCTTGAAGTTTGATTATGGTAATAAGGAGGACTTTGCAAGAAAGATGTTATTTTTGCTGAGAAACAAAAGGGCATATGAAAGGTTAAGAACTAAAGGGCTTGAGGAAATAAGAAGCTTCACATGGGAAAGTATAGCAAAAGAAACAAGAGATGTTTATGCTAAATTCATCTCTTGATATGATGGGAGAATAAACAATAATTATTTATATAACCTTTAGGGGGTTTAAGACATGCCAAATTACTCTGTTGTAAGGTTTGGAGATTCTGTGAATAATTCCATTAATGGGCCCTCTGTTGCAAACTGGAATCTTTTGACAAAACAGCAAGAATTGGGAATACTGGGTGATACACATCTTATAACATATACACAGAAAGAAAAAACAGAGAGATATCCTTCTGGATTAAAAGTTCATGAGGTTGATTTGAAGCAGAGTAAAGAGATATCTGCCAGGATGCCCTATCAGCCACATTTCAAGACAGTAGAAAAGGCGCTTGAGATTCTTCCCAAACTGAAAAATAAGGTCATAGCTGTGGCTGTTAGCGGAAGATACTCCCCGCAGGCGCAGCAGTTTGTCAGCTTGGTAAATAAAAATACAAAAAAGAAGGCATATTTAGTGGTAGAAGGCCACGGCTCTGATGTTTGCGGCTACCAGTTAAGGGAGTTTGAGGCTCTCTACAGAAACATATACAAAGCAGCTGATTTGGTTGTGCTCCAGGAAAGCCCAATTGCAAAATACTACTTTGAGAAAGAAAAATTTTCGACAAAAAACATGGCAGTTTGTCCGACGGTTGTATCATGGGAAGATGCTATAGATAAGTTAAAGAAAAATCCTGGATTGATAAAAGATGTAAGGGATAAATATTATAAGAGCTATAATATTCCTAAAGGTGCGGAATTCATATTAACAATTGGAAGGTTCCAGCCGGAAAAAGGACATAGGTATCTAGTTATGGCAGCAAAAAAAATCTTAAGGGAATATCCAGATTTATACTTCTTATTGGGGGGAAGTGGAGATGGCACAATAAGTGAACTCAGAAGAATTATTGGAGATGAGAAAAGGATAAAAATAATTGGAAAGGTTCCTTTTTCTGATTTCTATGCCTTGATTGCAAGTTCAAAGGCCTTTGTAATACCTTCCTTGGAAATCTGGAAAAAAAACAGGCTTTATTTTGCAGAAACCGGGCCAAGGACCCTTGTTGACGGTCTTGCAGCAGGCATAGTTGGAAAGAATGTTGTTATTGCCTCTGATTCAGGAGGGACGTCTTTTAACTTTAATCTTGATAAATGGCTTATGAAATGCTTTAGGTTAGGCTCAAAAACACCTAAAAAGCCAGACTATAAGAATATCTTCGGTAACAGCAGGGTTAAGGTTTATAATGCAAATAACAGGGGTTTGTTGGTTGAACAAAAAAACCCTGAATCTATTGTGCAGGCTATAAGGCTGATAATGGATGATAATGAATTATCTAAAACATTAAATCAGGAAGGAAGCAGATATGTTACGGAATGGCGCAGCAGCAGAAAAATTGCTGGCATTTATGATAAGATTATAAAAAGTGTAGTTTAGTAATCATTGCTAAGATAACTTAAGAAAGAAATCTTGATCTTCATTATCATAAGCTAACAATCACCTTCCTCTCCCTCATCTCGCCCTGCCTTTTTTTCCTGTAGTAGAGGTTAGCCTGGTCATAGGCCTCAAAAGATCCTATGTCAAACCAAGGCGAATCAAAGATAAAGCCGTGAAGGTCCCTTTTCTTGAACAGCCACTGCAGCAGATAACCGAAAGCATCCCTGTCGTTCCCTTCCTCTATGTACTGCGGTATAAGTCTTATGTCTCTTTTGGAAAGTATTGTGCATGCCGTATTAACCAGGGTTGTCCTTGGGTTCTGCGGCTTTTCCTCAAACCCCGTTATCTTATTGCCTTCCCCTACCTCCACGACCCCGTACCTTCCCTTTACCTTTGACTTGTCCTTTATGTTGTACAGGGCCACGACGCTTGTCTTCTTCTTATTGTAATAATTGATGAACTGCCTTATAGGGAACTCAAACATGTTATCTCCTCCAATGACCAGGAGGCTGCCTTTCAGCTTCAGCTTTTTTATCAGGTTGTCTAATGCCCCTATAGAGCCAAGCTTTTCCTCATTTGAGTATGTCTTCTCTATCACCAGCTTTGTCTTTTTTCTGAACTGGTACTTTGTAAACCATTCCCTGAAGTTGAATTCAAAATAGGCGTTTATTGATATGATTACCTCGTCTATCCTTTTTGTAAGCTCTATATTCTCCAGCGGATATTCTATGATAGGCTTCCCTGCGACAGGAAGGAGCTGTTTCGGCATGTTTTCTGTGACAGGCCAGAGCCTTTTTGCATATCCCCCTGCTAAGATAATCGCTTTCATATCTTTTTACACATAATAAAAAACAAGCCTTTTTATATTTTTCTTATTTTTTGGCATAGTTATGGCAAAAAAGCTGCACTTAAGCGAGATAATAAGAAAGATAAAAAAGATAAGATTCCCTGAGTT
This sequence comes from Candidatus Woesearchaeota archaeon, assembly GCA_019323195.1. GTDB lineage: Archaea > Nanobdellota > Nanobdellia > Woesearchaeales > JACPBV01 > JAHWHQ01. Next base: position 8,754 of record JAHWHQ010000097.1, read on the forward strand.
TGACATGATAGTTGCCATAGCCAGGGACGGCATAATGCCTGCTTCCCTGCTGAAAGATGAGCTTAAGCTGCCGATGCATATAATCTGGCTGAACTACCGAGATGAGAACAGACAGCCGGTAAGAGAACAGCCGGCCTTGACAAGGCCATTGGGCAGGGAATTAAAGGGCCAAAAAAACAAGAGGATCCTTCTTGTGGACAGGATATCAAAAACAGGGAAGACAATAAGCAGGGCAAAACATATTCTTGATGGTAATATGATAAGAACATTTGTAATAAACGGAAAAGCTGATTACTCACTTTACAGCTTTGAGGAGTGTATAGAGATAGAGGGATGATAAACACGGCATAAACAAGACCGAAAAATATATAAATAAGTAATAATACTTATCTTACTTAGGTGGTGTAAAATGACCAATATGACTTTAGCGGTTCCTGAAGATTTGAATAGGATTATGAAGCGCCATGTCGAAATCAAATGGAGTGAAGTTGCCAGGCAGGCATTATGGAAGCAGGCAAGAAAAATAGAGCTTATGGATAAAATTCTTTCAAATAGCAAATTAACTGAAAAAGACACATTGGAAATTGGCGCTAAAATCAATATTGGAGTTGCTAAAAAGCACGGCTTGGTCAAATGATGATTGTTATAGACAGCAATCGGATTGTAGCGGCATTGCTTAAGGATAGCACTACAAGGGGAATCCTGTTCAATAATAAATTCTATTTTATAGCTCCTGAATTTGTAAAAGAGGAGATAGAGAAACATAGGGGGGAATTTATTAAGAAGGCTGGTATAGCTTCCCCAGAGTTCGATTTGTTGCTTTCTTTGATATTCGAATCTTTAACTCTCGTTCCTAAGGTTAAATACAATAAAGTTTTGGGTAAATTCAAATCAGAGATTTCAGACCCAAAAGATGTTCCTTATCTTGCGTGTTGTATTGCTACTCGTTCTGAATGGGTTTGGTCTCACGATCCACATATGAAAGAGCAGGATAAAGTAAAGGTCTTTACTAACATTGACTTGTTAAGGTATAGTCGTTCATGAAATCATATTGAAGAAAATCCAAGGACCTGCATAATCATGAATACTGGGGGGCTTATGTCAGTATGATTCAACCCTGCCCGAAAAATTCCTTATGCAGGATCTTCACAGCCTTGTCAGCATCTTTAACATCAACGATAAAGCTTATGTTTATCTCAGAAGCCCCCTGAGATATCATCTCGATATTTATCCTGTTCCTGCCCATGACGGAAAATACCTTTCCGGCCATACCAGGGGCGTTGTTCATCCCTTCCCCTACTACACAGACAATCGCCTTGTCTTTCTCAACCTTCACCTCTGCAACCCCGTCAAGGTCGTCCTTTATCTTGTCAAGGTCATTATCATTGTCTACTGTAAGGCTGACGCTTACCTCAGAGGTTGATATCATGTCAACGCTTTTCTTGTAATCCTCAAAGACCGAGAATAGCCTCGCTAAGAAGCCGTGCGCAAGCAGCATCCTTGTTGAGTTCACGTTTATAAGGCTGATATTCTTCTTGCATGCTATAGCCTTTATCACGTCCCTGCTCTTGCTTGCCTCGTTTACAATAGTCGTCCCTTTGTGCTTAGGCTCAAAAGAATTCAGCACCCTGACAGGGATGTTCTTTTTGATAGCAGGCCATATTGTTTTTGGGTGAAGCACTCTGGCCCCGAAATATGCCAGTTCAGAGGCCTCGTCAAAGCTGACCTTGTCTATTGTCTTTGCCTCTTTGACAACCCTTGGGTCAGCGCTCATGATTCCGTTGACATCCGTCCATATCTCTATGGTCTCTCCTACTGCAGCCCCTATTATGGCTGCGGTATAATCCGAGCCTCCTCTTCCTAATGTGGTAATATTCCCTGCAGAATCCTTCCCGATAAACCCTGTAACCACAGGTATCCCTTTTACCTTCCTGATTTCCTCTTCAATCCTTTCTTCTGTGTCAGGCAGCGGCTCTGCCTTCCCGTAATCCGGCGTGGTTATCATTCCTATGTTATAAGCGTCATAAGCCTGTGCCTCAATCCCTGTCTTGTTAAGGTAAGCGGCAACGATCCTTACTGACATCCTCTCTCCGAAGCTCTGCACATCGTCCATCAGTTCAGGGTTTGTCTTCTTGATTATCGATATCTTGTCAACAACGCACTTATACCCTTCAAGCTGCTCATCTACAAGATGGATGTCTAGGTCCAGCTCCTTAAGAACATCATAATGCCTCTTCCTTATCTCATCCAGCCCTTTGCTTACATCCTCTCCGTTCTCAGCCTTCTTTGCTGTATCTATCAGCATGTCTGTAACGCCCTGGACAGCAGAAAGCACTACTATCGGCTTATCACCAAGCCTGGACTTGATGATGCTGCATACGTTCTTTATCCTTTTGGCATCTCCCAGGGAGCTGCCTCCGAACTTCATTACTACCATCGTTAATAACAGCAGATAAGGAACTTATTTAAAAAGATTATGGTAATTAGGCGGCTTTGCAAAGGTTTTATTCAAGAAGCCTGAAGATGTTGACAGCTACCTGAAAAAGAAAAGATGGTCACCTGCTTTTGCCTACGCCTATCTTAGGGCAGAATTCTTTAACCGGGCACCTTGAGCAAAATGGGGATATAGGGACGCAGATCTTTTTCCCGAATAATATGAATAAGGTATTAAACTCCGGCCAGTATTCCTTCGGCAGGATCTTCTTCAGCTCAAATTCTGTCTTATCTGCATTATTTGTCTTTACCCATCCAAGCCTGTTGGCGATCCTGTGGCAGTTGACGTCTATCGGGAGCGTCAGCTCATTATAAGCAAATAATCTTACGATATTGCATGTTTTCCTTCCGATACCTTTGATGCTGAGAAGCTCTTCTTCTGTCCTGGGGACCTTTCCGCCATATTCCTTCAGTATCACGTTAGAGACATGATTGATTGCCTTTGCCTTGTTCTTATAGAAGCCTGATGAATAGATCAGCTTTTCCAGCTTTTTTATCGGCAGTCCTGATATCTTTTCCGGCGTGTCTGCAACCTTAAAAAGTGTTGATGATGCCTTTGCAGTATTCTCATCCCTTGTCCTTAGTGAAAGCAGGCAGGCTATAAGGGTCCTGAAAGGGTCCCTCTTCTCAGATGTTCTCCTTACAGTCGGCTTTTTCGACCCTTTAAACTCCTTCCTGATAAGGCTCATTATCTGTGGGATGTTTTTTGCTGCCATTTTGGATTATGTACCTCATTATCTTAAGGTCAATCATAAAATACTATATGTTGCATGAACAAATTGAAGAAATAATAAGGTATTTTCTATTTAAATATTTAATCTTTAACCGCTTCGTTCATCTCCCTGATCATCTTCTTCATGTCCTCTTCCTTCATGCCATGGGCCATGCATCCCTGCTCTATGGTCTCGAACGCAGCAGCATGGCACCCTATGCAGTGAAGGCCGTGCTTCATCATTATAGGTGCTGTCTCAGGATATTTCTGAAGCACTTCCGAGAATCCCATGTCCTTACTTATCTTTTTATTCTCTTCGGGCATCTTACTTGATCTCGCTTATCTTTATGGCATCTGCAGGGCATGCATCTGCTGCTTCCTTATTGCATCCTATGTCGTCAACCTCTGCCTGTTTTGGCTTTGCCTTATCCCCGTCTACCTCAAAATTATCGCATGTAGTGCATGCTCCGCATCCTATGCATTTTCCCTCGTCAACTTCTATCTTGTATTTTGCCATTTGCATCGTCCTCCTTATTTTTTTCATAAAGGTTGTCTTAAAACTCTTCAAAATCATCCATCTGTTTCAGGTAGCCCTTTCTTTTCAGGAAAGCTGTCTGCGCCTTTGTATACTTGTAGATGACATCCCCCCTTTCATCCCCGCTGTATTCCCACGGCTCGACTATTATGAGGTCTCCTGCCCTCACCCACAGCCTTCTTTTTAACCTTCCCGGGATCCTGCATACCCTGCTCTTGCTGTCAAAGCACCTTACATCCATCCTGGATCCTCCAAGCCGCCTTTCTACGATTCCAAATGTCTGTTTTCCTCTTGGAAGATGGATTCTTGAGATCTGTTCCTGCAGCTGCTCCTGCTTTGCCAGTTCTTCTTTCTTTTTGCTCATTTATTGGCTGTAAAGCCAGGCTATTTAAATAGCTTTCGATAAAATGCCTCCTAAAAGCATCATTCTGGGCTGTGTTGAAAATGCAGGTTAGCAGCCTAAGGTCAAAATCCAATTAAGGAAAACCTAAAGCTGACAGGAGGGGGTCAATTTAAATTTTGTGACAACAAAATTTATGGCGTTTAGCGACCCGTCGGGGGATGTCAGCCATCAATTAGAACATCAAGGATTTTGAAGCTGCTAACCCGAAGCGTAGCGAGATTTTCAACACAGCCTTTTATTCCGATTAATTTATATATGTCTGCTGTTTTATCCAAGGTAAGTTAAGAAAATTGTGTTTTATAAGGAACGAAAGATGAGCAAAAAAACTGTAGGGATAATAGGAGCAAGCGGATATACAGGGTATGAACTGATAAAGATACTAAAGAAACACCCGAAAGCAGAATTAAGGGTTTTGAACAGCAAGAGCTATAAAGGAAAAAAGGTAAAGGAGCTTTACCCTGATTTTACAGGTGATGAGGCTTATACTGGTTATTCCATCGAAGAGATAAATGGTATGAAGCTGGACTGCGTTTTTCTTGCTGTCCCGCATACAACTGCCTTTAATATTGTTCCTAAACTGAAATGCGGGAAGATAGTTGATTTGTCTGCTGATTACAGGTTTAAGAATGTAAAGGAATATGAGAATGTTTACGGGGTAAAGCATCCTGACGAGAAAAATAATAAGAAGGCTGTCTACGGGCTTCCTGAGATGCTCAAGGATAAGATAAAAAAAGCGCGCATAACAGCAAATCCGGGATGCTATGCGACTGCCTGCCTGTTAGCTTCTATGCCTGTCCAGAAATTGTCTAAATATATGGTATTTGACTGCAAGTCCGGCTATAGCGGGGCTGGCAAGGATTCTGCTTATGCAAAAGACCCTGAAAATACGATCAAGGAGAATATTGTCGCTTATAAGTTAGTCTCGCATAGGCATAAGCCGGAGATAGAGCAGTTCTTGAAATCAAAGGTAAGCTTCACACCGCATGTCATAGACGCCTTCCAGGGCATGATGTGCACTGCACATGTCCTGCTGAAGAGGAAAATAAGCAGGAATGATGTGGTTAAGCTTTTTGAGGATTTCTATAAACATGAGAAATTTGTGAAGATCGTCAAAAATAAGATACCGGAGATAAAGGATGTTGCCAGGACTAATTACTGCCATATCGGCGGGTTTGAGATTGATGAGAATAACCAATTGGTCATAGTTGCTGTTATAGACAACCTGATTAAAGGAGCATCAGGACAGGCTGTGCAGAACATGAACCTTATGCTTGGGCTTAAGGAAGAGGAAGGGCTGGTGTGATTTTATTATAGCAATCTTTATATAATTCTGGCTCTTAGAAGGTGGTATGGCTGGGGAAAAAAAGAAAGTTCTTATTGTGGATCATGGCTCTTCTTATGCAAAGCATCTTGTTAGCATGTACCAGGGCTATCCTACTATCTCTTATCAGGTTGAGGTAGTTGACAGTGAGAAGGTAAAGGGAAAAAAACTTGAAGGTTATGATATAATCCACCTGTCAGGGAGCAGGGTCAAGAAAGACCTTCATGATGAGGCCAGCAACTATGTTCTGGAGAATGCAGGAAAAGATACATATGTAATCGGGACCTGTTATGGTGCACAGGTTATTGCAAAAAAACATGATGTTGATTCACAGAGGTTGAAGGATTACCAGAAGGGAAAGCAGGAGATAGATTATGGCGGAAATAAGATGCCTATGCATAAGGCTCATAAGTGGGGCATTCCTGTTGAAGGCTCAGAATCAAAACTTGAGGCAATAGCTACAAGCGACCAGGTGTTTGATGACGGCAAAGATGGTAAGGTAGGCAAGATCCATGAGGTTTTTGTAGCTAAAGGCAATCCAAGGCATATAGGCATACAGGGGCATGCTGAAGCAGGCCTTGGGAAGCAGGTGATGTATGACATCCTTGGTAAGATACATGGCGGGAAAGGAAAGGGATATAAGGGAAGATAAAGAGTTATTTAACTTACCCTCTTCAGAAAATTATCTAAGATAGGTTCTGTGTTTGTTGCTGGCTTTTCTTTAGGTCTTTTTGCTTCTGGATGGAACTGGACAATGTAGAAGTCAAAACCCTTACGCCTGGCCATCTGGATTTTACCAGTGCTGTCTGTAATTATGATTTCGTAATTGTCTGGCACTGAATCTATTCCATATTCATGCCATTCAAATGCTTTGAGATTTTTAATTTCAATTCCTTCTAGGATAGGATCCTGCTCTTTTATTTCATAGTCTTTGAATATTCCTTTTCTCGGTTCTATTTCTGAAATGTGTCCGCCTAACCTATCAGAACATATCTGTGCTCCGTGGCATATTCCCATAAAAGGTACTTTCTCATATTCAGCTTGATACATTAAAAATACTTCATTCTCTAAATCATTATTCCCTTTAATCTTAGTATAGCCGCCTCCTGAAAAAATAGCATCATAATCTTGAGCCTTTATCCCACTAAGCTCTTTATAGCTCTTTGTTTCAGGATTATATCCTCTTTGGGTTAATGCTTCTTCTAATTCTTTTATAATTGAGCTTCTATGGTCTATTATTAATATGTTTGACATAGCCTAATGGGAATATGATAAACATATCAGTAAATCAAACTGAAAATTAGCCAAAATTTCTATCGTCGATAAAGAGTTCTGAGAAAATAGGGGAAAAACACTTATAGTGTTAATTCCCCTAGCATTGGTGTGATTAACAATGCAAGAAGAAATAAAACTCTCTGAACTAAAAACTTTGCTAATTTTAGCTAAGAACAACATAAATTCTCAGCTGAAATTAAACAAAACAAAGGACATCAAGTATACAGAAGATGATTACTTAGATGAAATAAGCTTCCTTAGCCTGCTTAACTGCTGTGCTGAAGATGGTAGTGAAGCAATGAATATTATCGACGACAAACCCTGCGGAGGAGCTTTACTAAAGCAGCTAAAAAAGCTTGCATTTGAAGAAGTCGAGCAGCAATATAACGAATTGTTTGAAAAACAATTCTATCAAATGTTGCCTAAAGCAAAGAAAGGCAAGAAGTACAAAGCAACATTGATAATTGATAACCACGAACAAGAAACTTATAGCAAAGAGAAAAGGTCAAGCAGAGCCATAAGAGGTGGCAAGCACAAGAATGGCACTAACTTTTTCTTTAAGTATATGACTTTGCAGGTATTGATAAAAGACAGGCTGATAAATCTGGCAGTTAGGTTTTATAGTCGAGAAATAACCCAAGCGAAGTTAATTGATAAGCTGATAAAGTATGCTAAAAACTATGTTAAGATAAAGGTTGTTTTGCTTGATCGTGGCTTTAGGGATGTTAAGATAATAAATGACTTAGAGTATAGGCAAGCCCCTGTTCTGATGCCCATGGTGAAGGATAAAAAAGGAGAAGATTGCTTTAATGAGCTTGGTAGAAAAAACTTCAAAGCGATAAAATATTGGTTAAAAAACCAAAAAGGAGAGTATGCTGATGTCAAGCTTCTGATGATAAGGCTTAGCAATGGCAAAGAAATTGGTTTCTATACAACTTTGGGAAATACGTGGATGCATAATGGGAATTATTATCTTAACCTCTACAAAAAAAGGTGGAAGATTGAGACAGGCTATAGGCTGCAAAATATGTTCTTAGCTAAAACCACGTCGATAAACAAAGTAATAAGGTATTTTTACTTTTGTTATGCTGTTGCTATGCATAACCTATGGCTTATCATAAGATTAACAAGAAAAGTAGGGCAAGGGTTTACTGTTTTGAAGATGAAATTTATTTTATTATTGGGATGGGTGTTTACGCATTTACCCAAAGACTGGTAAATATAGCATTAGAACTTGTGGGAAAAATAATAACATGGGTGAACTCTAAGTGGAGAGGGAATTTCCATATAAAGTGTGGAAATTTCCTTTCCGAATAGCATTTTTCTTACAGAAAAATGAGTGAGTGAACCCATTGTTGTTATTATTTTTTCCAAGGAGTCTGAATTTTATGTCTTTGAGTTAGAACTACTGAACATATAAATCTTTCGTTTTGATTTTATTCTAGGGTAGTAACATAAATTGAATCTCAACTTTTATATACTACATGGAAAAATGTTTTTCAGGGGGATTGATTGATAATGAAGATAGCACTTACATGCAGCATCAAGCCTGATAATATGACTGGAGAAGAGCAGGACAGGTATGCTGAGTTTGACAGCAGGGAGACGATAGATGACCTGGCGAGAGCAATAAAGGCTAATGGACATTCGGTTGAGATCATTGATGTCAAGGATGATATTAAAGAGGTTCTGGAAAGTAAGAGAAAATACATCAATATGGTGTTTAATGTTGCTGAAGGTTTAGAAGGAGAAAACAGGGAAGCGCTTGTCCCCAGGATATGCGAGGAACTGAAGATTCCTTTCACTGCTGCCGGTTCTGAAACAACGACCATAACCTTGAACAAGGCAAGGACAAAAGATATTCTGGAAAAAAACAACATCCCTACGCCAAGGTTCCAGGTTTTTGAAAGCGGGGAAGAACCATTGAATGGTATGAATTTTCCTTTATTGGTTAAGCCATTATTAGAAGGCTCTTCCAAGGGCCTGTTTAACGAGAACCTTGTTGATGATGAAGGATCATTGAAAAAGATAATTAAAAAAATAAAAATGCATTATAACCAGCCGACTATCGTTGAGGAATTTCTTGACGGCAGGGAGTTCACTGTTTCTGTCATAGGATATAAGAACCCGGTAGTGCTTCCTATTGTGGAGATAAAGTTTGACCATCTTCCATCTAACATACATCCGATGGACTCTTACGAGGCAAAATGGCTCTATGATAATCCTGAAGCTGGTATTGATCCCTTGGTTTGTCCTGCTGAGATCGATAAGGAAATTGAGGGGAAGATTAAAGATACTGCTCTGAAAACATTTAGGGTTTTAGGCTGCAAAGACTGGGCAAGGATTGACATTAGGCTGGATAAGGATAATGTTCCTAATGTCTTAGAGGTCAATGCTCTTCCCGGCTTTATGAAAGACCCTAAAGAGAATTCCAGGCTTCCTAAGGCAGCTTATGCAGCAGGGTGGAGCTATGAGAGGCTGATCGGAGAGGTAATCAGGAGCGCTGTCCAGAGATGGGGGATTTAATAAGGCATTCAACAAATAACTTTATATAATTTCACTCGTTTCTTTTTTGGATGAAGATAGCGGTTCTATTCACAAAAAGGGACGAGATCGCAAAGTCCTACCATGGTGATTGGGAAGGAAGGGACATAAATGATGATGCATATTCTGTTATTGATGCCCTTAAGGAATTGGGCCATGAGGCAAGCGTCTATCATGTGGATCTTGGCTTGTTTGAGAGGCTGAGGAAGGATAAGGACCAGATTGATATGGTATTTAACCTGTGTGATGACGGTTTTTTCTCTGATTCACGGCTTGAGCCGCACCTTCCTGCAATCCTTGATGTTATAAAGATACCATACACCGGAGGAAATTACCTTACTTTGGCATTGACATTAAAGAAAGGGACAGTCAAAAAGATATTGGATTACCATGGCATCCCTACACCTAATTTTCAGGTGTTTAGGAGTGGAGATGAGGAACTGAAAGATTTAGATTTCCCGTTGATCGTCAAGCCTGCAAGGGAAGATGCCTCTATTGGGATCAAGGATGACTCTGTTGTTGGAAATGAGGAAGAGTTAAGGAAGAAGGTTAAGCAGGTTATCGCAGACTACAGGCAGCCTGCTATAGTTGAAGAGTTTATTGAAGGCAGAGAGTTTAATGTTGGGGTTATAGGCAATGGCGAGGTTTTGCCCTTGTCGGAAATAACCTTTGACAGCCTTCCTGAGGGAAAGCCGAGGATAGTCAATTATGCGGCGAAATGGAAAGAGGATTCTGTGGATTATAAGGCTACCAAGAGGAGATGTCCTGCAGAGGTTGATGAGGAGCTTGGAAGCAGGCTAAGGACGCTTGCCCTGAAAGCAGCTTCATTGTTCGGGTGCAGGGATTACTTCAGGGTTGATTTCAGGGTTAAAGACAATAAGCCCTATATCCTGGAGGTGAACCAGAACCCTGACATATCTGAGGATGCAGGGCTGTTTGCGATGGCCAGGGCCAAGGGATATTCATATAGCGGGATGGTAGCGAAGATATTGGAAAGCGCAATAGAACGGTACAGGAAAGATTTAAAGAGGAATTAAGCAAGTGAGATGGGAAGAGGCTGCCGAGGCATTAAAAAAAGCCTGGGAAGAGAAGACAGAAACAGATGATGGGAGCTATTACAGGCCTATTATCGAGGATGTTATACGGAGGAGGGATCTATTCCTTAAGTCTGGAGAGAGATTTGGCACACCGCAGTATATCCTCGACGAGAATGTGCTTGAGGAGAAGGCGCTGTCTTTTATCGGGACGTTCAGGAAATATATCCCTTATTCCGAGTTTTTTTATGCGTTAAAGTCAAATGACCTTCCTTATCTGGTGAAGAAGGTAAAATCACTTGGCTATAATGCAGATGTTGCAGGCCTTTTCGAGCTAGAGCTTGCCCTGAAGCTTGGCTTTGAGAAAATAATATTTACCGGGCCGGGGAAAAGTGATGAGGAGCTAAGGCTGGCCATAGGGCATAAGGACAGGGTGATAATTAATGTGGATAACGAAGACGAGCTTGAGAGGATTACGGGCCTGGTGAAAGAAGGAAAGGTTAGGGTGAGCATAAGGGTTAACCCTAATCCGGGTGTTATGGGGAACTGGAGCAAGTTCGGTGTCGATTTGCCTAACCTGAAGGAAGCCATAAGGAAAGCAAGGGAAAGCCACAAGGTTGACTTGGCAGGCCTGCATTTCCATTCTTCATGGAACGATACACCTCACAGATATTGCCAAAATATAAAGTTAATAGGGGAGTTTCTTAAGGAAGGGCTTTCAGGTTTTGAGTTTCTTGACATAGGAGGGGGGATAT
>JAHWHQ010000098.1 GCA_019323195.1 Candidatus Woesearchaeota archaeon
ACGTAGGCATGAATACAGCAAGGTTCCTGTTTGAAAAAGGGGCAAAGATCATAGCAATAGCAGATATAAATGCAATAATATATAATCCCGATGGCCTGGATATAGAAGAGCTAAGACTGTATGCACTGAAAAACGGCACCATTAAAGCATTCCCAGGAAAAGAAATAACAAATGATGAGTTCTTCTCTTTAGATGCAGACATCCTGGTCCCTGCAGCAATCAGTAATGTTATCACTAAGGACAATGTAGACTCAATCAAAGCTAAGGGCATTGTGGAGGCAGCAAACATGCCCATCCATTACAAGGCAGAAAAAATATTGGCACAAAAAGGAATCAGGATAATCCCTGATATAATCGCCAATGCTGGGGGCGTTATTGCATCCGGTGAAGAATATTCAAAATCATTATCCGCCAAGTATACAAAAAAGGAAGAGACATACGCCATGATAACTAAAAGGATAATAGAGAACCTGAATCTTGCAAAGCAGATTGCTAGGGAGCACGATGTAAGCCTGAATCTTGCATGCTATATACTGGCGCTAAGAAGGATTTATAAGGCACAGAACATAAGGGGCTGGGTTTAAACCATTGGATGAAGCAAGCGCTCAGGCGCATATATCACAGACATCAGGGATAAGCAAAAAGGCAGGGGAAGAGCTTAAGGACGACCATTGCGAGTTCTGGAAGAAGATATTTTAATTCAGGATATAGAATTGAAATATCATTATCTATTGCTTTGCTTGTTCTACTAGAGTTCCAACTTTATTTCTTAGAACAGGTGAACATTTTATCTCAGCCAAGACTTGTTGAACCTTCCCGGAAAGACCTTCTAAATCCTGGCTTTTTTCTAATACTCCAAGTGCTTCCTCTCTGGAGATTTCCTTCTCTCTGATTTTGAAACTAAGATAATCATTCATTTCCGTAAATCCCAGAAGACATAGATATAAAATGTCTTTTATCAGCTTGATCCTGCAGTTAAACCTCCAGCTATATGGAGCATCTTCCGGAACTTTCCAACCTGTGTTGGAGGTAAGTGTTGCCATCATATTATCTTCATCAAAACGCACATAATCATAAAAATGAATCAGATTCGTCTTAGGGTGTAACAATCTTAAAACTCTTAAATTAGCCCTCACATTAGAATAGTTATGTAAATAGTCCAGTGTAGTAAGAATGGGATGCCTAACTATGTATCTTGGCTCCACTGCCACCTCCAAAAACAATCCGCCTAATTCCCTGCCCCCCTTCTTGCGTAGAATCTGTGATTTGAATGGAGAAGCTTCACTTATATTATCTGACATTACAATTAAAGGGATATCTTTCTCTTTTGCAGTACTATATGCTCCGCCTACTATTCCATATCTACAGCCCAGGCAGAGAAGAGGAATCATCCCATGGGACATTTTGTCAAGCCACGTTGACAAAAATTCCATTACATATTTACTCTGGTTCTTTTCCACTTTAATAAGTGGTACATCCAAACTATTAGTCATGTTCTCTAAATTTTCTTTTGCTTGTTCATGTGAGAAACCATTATCGTAATGATAAGCAAGTACCCTGCCTTTAAAAAAACGAGAAAGCCAGTATAATGTAAACGTGCTATCTTTTCCTCCACTTACAGGCACCAGCGCATCCCATTTTTCCCCTATCCCCCTATATCTTCCTAAAACTTCTTCCAACAGTTCCTCTCCTAGGGCCTGTACTTTTTCATGCGACAGACAATAATTACAAGCTCCAGAATCATCGAATTTAATTCCGGGATAATTCCTTGGCAAAACACACTTATTGCAACCATCCATAAGTAGTAAGAAAATAGTGGCGTATTTAAAATTATGGTTTCTTGGCTCATCGGGAATCCATCTCCTGGAAAATATTCCCCTTTTCTCCTTTCCCAGAGAAGGGATTATCTTTCTTGAGAAACACGAAAAAACCTCAAAGAAGTTTTCTGTATCCCAAAAATTCCAAGATAACTCATACCGATGGCAATCCCCGCACTAAAGTTCGGGGTATTTGCCATCGGTATGAGGAATTGAAAATCTCGCCATAAATGGAGGGGTATTAAACCCCATGAAAATCTCTGGCGAGATTTTCAATAATTTTTTAGGACATAAAAAAACAAGAGAGGTAAACCTACTCAACCATTGGATTATTGTAAAGTGAGATAGTTGATGTATGGGGGCTAAAACATACAGGATTCTTCGCTATGCATTTCTTAAATGCGAACCTTCATACTTAGATTAATACTAAGAAAGGTACTTAGATAGATACTAAGAAAGGTACTTAGATAGACACTAAGAAAGGGACTAAGGTAAATATTAACCAAAATACTAACCTTTATACTTCTCGAGGGTAGTCATAAAAGTTAATATACTAGAAGGGATATCAAAAGTATTAGATAGATGATTACCAGAAAAGCAAAGCTAGGTAAAAAAATAGATACAGAGATTCTTAATACTCTAAAGGCTTCTCCAAATCCCCTTTCCACCAGGGATCTGGCCCTTAAAATAGGCAGGGCATGGCATTCTGTTCAGGTTCATTGTTTAAAACTACAGCTGAAAGGCAAGATTCATGGGTTTACTGTTACAAACATCAATATATGGGAGTTAAAAAAATGAATTTTCGAAAAGATGAACCCATCCGGAAATAAAACAAACAAGGCACTGATTAAGGTAATTCTAACAGTACTTATCATAACTGTAATATTCAGCTTATTCAGCTCTTTAATGCCAACAGGATTTGTAGGAATAAAAAAAGAATTCAGGTATTCCGACAGTATTGGATTAGCCTTTAATAAGAACCAGACATACACATGGACAATGGGAAACTACGGCAAGTTGAGCTCTGTTAGGCTTGACGGCTCAGTAACAAAGCGCGGCTCTGCTAAGGTCTATCTTAAATACCAAAATAACAGTTATCTGGTATTTGACAGCTCAAGGTTAGATCATTCAGGCTTGCTCTCAATAACAGGAATGGCCCTATCAAACACAACAAACCAAAGCTTCCAGGATAAGAACAAAAATGAAACAGACCCTGCAGCCACAAAAAGAATAGAGCTATATATCCAGGGAGGAGGCTCTAAGGCAGAGGATGAGGTCTTTGAGCTTAAAACAGCATCATCATTCAGCTGGGATGTTGACTATGATAAGCTATGCACTAGGTGGAGTTTGACTTCGTCAAACTCTTTGATCCTCCCCACTAGTGCAGAACTAAATGAAGTGTCCCACCCCGACGCTGAAAATGGCAGTGCAGAACTTATTAATGATATCAGTTCTGTTAGCTTATGCCGTGGCTCAGAAGAATGCTGCTCCTTCCTTAACATGGAAAGCTCAGGAGGATGGGACTCTGCAATGCACATCAGCTACGGAAGGTACGGATCAGGAAAAAACAATACTGTCTCAGCCCAGGTCATATACTATGATGTCGATCTAAGCGTACCATACTCAGAGATAGTCTATTCCAGTGTTTCCTCAGTACGGGCAGATTTCTATGAGCCAAGGACAGAGTTCAGGGACATCTGCCTGGGAACATGCCTGTTGCCAGAATTCAATGAAAGAGAATACGAAATAATACTTGTCATTGAGAATGCAACATTAAACATTGACAAGATAAAGTATTCTGTCAGGCAGGAGGTAAATGTAAGTGAAAATGCACCAGAATTGATAAATAGGTTTGAGAACGTGACTGTATACAAAAATGATATACTTATCCTCAACCTAAGCAAATACTTCAAGGACGAAGACAATAGCTGGCTAGATTATTCTGCCTACCAGGAGGACAATATTACAATATCAATAAACAACCCTATAGCTGCGATAATGCCGCATGCCAACTTCACAGGAAAAAGGTACATGTTCTTCAATGCTTATGATGAAAATTATAATATAAGCTCCAACATATTCGCAATAAGGGTCATAGAGAAGCCAGTAAAGCCTGAGAAGGCTAATATCTCTGAAAAGCTCATAA
>JAHWHQ010000099.1 GCA_019323195.1 Candidatus Woesearchaeota archaeon
CTTAACGGCAATATGCTTTTGATGTTGCTGATCATCTCAGGGCCGTCTTTGAACAGGTAAAATAATGTGAAGACCATGACAAAGAAGTTGAGGATAAATTTAGGTATCGAAAAGATAAGGTTTGATGCGCTGTCAGCGACATAGGATGTCACCTTCTCAATCGTATTCTCCATGTGGTACTTTACCTTTGGCTCATCCAGGAAATTTCCTATATAGCTGATAAGGCCGCATAACGGGTTGTTTTCAGGGCACTCCTTGAAGAACTTGCCTGCAGTCAGTAATTTCTGCTTTGACGTCAGATAGCTTACATAGGCTTCCCTTGTAAGGGTGTTCAGGACAAAGAATAACGGGACTAAGAGGATGATTATTATGAAAAAAGATACCAAAAGGGATGCTATATTCCTGTTCTTAACCTTTTTCTTTACCCAGATGTATAAAGGATAGAACAGGTAGCATAAGAAGATGCTTGCCAGCAAGGAGCCGATGAACGGCCTTATTACCAGGAATACAAGGCCTATCATCAATACAGTAAAAAGTACAAAAAAGTATCTCGAATAGTCCTCTCTTCTGATATTAAATCACCTCTACTTTTTGGGTTATTGGGTTGTGCACTATACAGGGTTCACTAAAGTATATAAATCTTGTGAAAAAATATTTAAAAGGAGCAGGGATACACTTATGTTATGCAGATAGCTGAAGATATAGAAATCATTGACCTGGCTCTTTACCTGAAAAAGGACAATATCCTTGTATTGGCTGATACACATATAGGATATGAGGAGGCCCTGAATAAGCAGGGGGTGCTTATCCCCAGGTTCCAGTTCAAGGAGATAGTCGAAAGGCTGGAGGCAGTACTGAGAAAGGCCGGAAAGCCAGATAAGATAATAATAAACGGGGATATAAAGCATGAGTTCGGGGCTATCTCTGAGCAGGAATGGAGGCATACCCTGAGGCTGCTTGATTTCCTGGGCAGACACTGCAGGGAGATTATCCTTGTCAAAGGAAACCATGATAATATCCTAGGGCCTATCGCAAGAAAGAGGGGTGTTAAGGTCCTGGAGAGTTATAGGGTTGATGGGGTGCTGGTTGTCCATGGGCATAGGATCATTGGCAGGGATGAGCTGAAGGGCATTAAGACCATCATAATAGGGCATGAGCATCCTGCTGTCAGTGTCTGCGAAGGCGCAAGGGCAGAGCTGTTCAAATGCTTCCTTAAGGGAAAATGGAAGAACAGGACATTGATAGTGCAGCCGAGCTTTAACCTTGTCAGCGAGGGCACTGATGTGCTGAAGGAGAGGCTGCTGAGCCCTTTCCTGCAGCAGGAGCTTGGAAGCTTTGAGTGTTTTTTGGTGGGGGATGAGGTTTATGGGTTCGGGAAGCTGGAGAAACTAAGACCTTAACATGCAAGATGAAACTTGAGAAAGCTATAGCAGAGCTGTACAAAAAAACTGCCACAATCATACCGGCAGATGTGGAAAGCAGCTTGAGGAGCGGTATGGCAAGTGAGAGAAAGAACTCTCTGGCTTATAGTATATTCTCGAATATGCTTAGGAATATCAATCTTGCAAAAGAGGGATCATTGCCCTTATGCCAGGATACAGGGGTTCCTGTGTTTTATGTGAGTGTTCCTATTGGCGTTTCCCATTATCGGGTGAGGCAGGCTATAATCAATGCTACAAGGAAGGCTACAATGGATATACCTTTGAGGCCTAATGCAGTGGATGTGCTTGGTGAGGCTAATACAGGGGATAATGTCGGCCTGGGCACTAAGAAGGAAGAGGTGCAGCAGCCGATAATCTATATTGAGCAGTGGGACAGGGATCATATTAAGATAGATTTAATGCTTAAAGGAGGCGGCTCGGAGAACATCGGTGTGCAGTATAAGTTGCCGGACAAGGAGTTAGGGGCTGGCAGGGACATGGAAGGGGTTAAAAGATGCATAATCGATGCTGTTTTTAAGGCGCAGGGCAAGGGATGCCCGCCGTATATCTTGGGGGTGGCCATAGGAGGAAGCAAGGACCTGATTGCAAGAGAAAGCAAGAGGCAGCTGCTCAGGAGGATCGATGACACCAACGAGGATGATAGGCTTGCGGAGATGGAGGAAGGCCTTAAGGATAAGATAAACTCTTTGGGGATAGGGCCAGCAGGGCTTGGAGGGAAGACAACTGTCTTGGGCGTTAAGATAAAAACCCTGCACAGGCATCCTGCTTCATTCTTTGTTGATGTGTCGTTCATGTGCTGGGCGTGCAGGAGAGGGACATTGACCTGTAAGGGAGGTGATGCAGCATTAGGCTAGGCCTGCCTTTGCGTGAGGCAGATATAAGGACATTGAAGGCGGGGGATAAGGTTGAGTTAAGCGGAACTATCTTTACTGCAAGGGATAAGGCCCATCTTTATCTTTTGGGATGTGATGAGATGAAGGATAAGCTGTCAGGAGGCGTTGTCTATCACTGCGGGCCTATCATTCAGAAAGGTGACCCTGGAATAAGGATAATATCTGCAGGGCCTACTACAAGCGAGAGGATGAGCCTGTATGCTCCTCAGCTGCTTAAAAAATACAGGATAAGGGCGATGATAGGGAAAGGCGGGATGGACAGCGATACGCTGGATGCAATGGAGAGATACGGCTGCGTCTATCTTGCCGCTGTAGGAGGGGCGGGGGCCTTGATTGCCGCTTCTGTCAGGAAGGTTGTTAATGTGTATAAGGAGGAGTTCGGCATGCCTGAGGCTATCTATGCGCTGGAGGTCAGGGATATGCCCCTTATAGTTGCGATGGATGCCAAGGGAAATAGTATTTATGAGAATGTTCTTAGGATTTCTGGTGTTAACATGGATAGGATATTTACTGGAAGTTAGATATTGCCTTTTTGATATATATCTTGTATAATAAAAATATATTTATAGTTTGATATTATTCTATTTGGAAATGGTTCAAACTATTACTAATTATACATCAAATCTTCCAAAAATGATGTCTTTTTTGCTTCGTAGGAAAGGTTGGAATATTTCTACTTATCAAAACAGAGATGAAACAGGTAATTGGAGGAATATAGAAAATAAAGTAAATGATCCAGATAATAGTAAACCTGTTGGTTCATTAAAGTATAATAACATAAAATATCTATTGGAACCTGGGGAAAAAGGAAAACAAGAAAGAATTAACCTTGATGGTAAACTTTATGATCGGGGAACAATTCTTCTGGAAAGGTGGTATGTAACCTTTTCTTCGTTAGGAAAGTCTTCTTCAGGAGGACAGGAAACTTCAACAAAGGTTATAAAAGTCATCCCTTATTATGATTTTCTGAAAATAGTTGGAGAGATTTTGGGATATGGTGTATCAAGAAAGAATCTAAAAGCGGTAGCAGCTAATCAAATAGGTTAGTAAATATAACCCTTCTAATAAAAAGAATAAAAACTTTTTCTATCAATAAGTCTCTATCCTTGGCTCTGAATCATCATCAGGGGAAAATTCATCACTGGGCATCTCTTCAGAGCTGTATTCAGTGACCTCTTCACTCCTTTTACTTGGCATCTCTTCATATTTTTTTGCCCTGTGGATCCTTGCGAAAGAAGGGACAGCCGCAATCCAGTCATCACCGAAGCCTGCTATGTCGCCTTCTATGGCATCACATGTCTTCTTCAGCTTGTTGATGGCCCTTTTCAGCTCTACAAGGTCCTTTTCCTTTAATGCCTTGATATTGATTAAAGCTATAGTCCTGCCGTTCCTTAAGGCGTCCAGTATCTGCTTGATAGACTCAAAATCCTGAAGGACAAAAGGCCGCACTGTAATCTTGGACTCGCTGACCTTTTTTTCAGAACCTAACTCAACATACCCTTCCTCTTCAGCATCTTTCAGTACCCTGGAGGTCTCTCCTCCCATAGCATCTTTAACCTTTGAAAAAAAACCCATTTTAGACACCCTCCTTGAATCAGTTACTATGATGAAATGCTGATAAATCAGCAGATATATAAACTTTACGTTTTTATGAAAAACGTAAAGTGTTGTACCCAATACTTTGCGTTTTTATGGTCTTTAGCGGGTCCTATATATGCTTACAAATGGGTTCATTCCTTGGTTAGCATAATAGCCTTCTTGTGTTTATGGGGTTTGTAACTTTAAACCGAAACACATAAAAATATTATTGCTCTCTTGAGGTTTATGACGGAGAATCAGGAAGAGCTGGCTGGTGAGGTCTGCCCTATGTGCAGGAACAAGACGTTAACCCTTTCTGAGGCGGAGAGGGAGGTGCCTTATTTTGGGAAGGTTTACCTGTTTTCTATGAGCTGTTCCAGCTGCAACTATCATAAGGCTGATGTGGAGTGTATTGACAAGAATGAGCCTTCTAAGTATACGTTTGAGATAACCTCTGAGGAGGATATGAAGGTGAGGGTGATCAAGAGCTCGGAAGCGACCATCAAGATACCCCATATAACAACTATAACTCCGGGGCCTGCTTCCAACGGATATGTGACTAATATTGAGGGGATATTCAGCAGGGTCAAGAAACAGGTCGAGGTCGCAAGGGACACGGCAGAAGACAGTGAAGATAAGAAGAAGGCGAAGAATATGCTCAAGAAAATAACAAAGATAATGTGGGGAAGGCAGAACCAGAAGATAATCATCGAGGACCCTTCAGGCAATTCTGCCATAATCAGCGACAAGGCTGTCAAGGGAAAGCTGTGAAATAAAAATCCCACGCCCCAAGGGTGGGGTATTTACAACAAATAAAAATATATTTAAAGGAGCTCTTTTTATCTTACTCTTATTGTTCATGGAGGGGTGTTAATCATGGATCTGAAATCTAAGATAAGGACTGTGCCGCACTGGCCGATAGAAGGCGTTATGTTCAGGGATATAACTACCTTATTGCAGGACGGTGAGGCGTTCAGGCAGGCGTGTGATGAGATGTATGGCAGGTATAAGGATGAGAAGATAGATGTTGTTGTAGGCCTGGAGGCAAGGGGCTTTATCTTCGGGTCTGTGCTTGCCTATAAGCTGGGGGTGGGGTTTGTTCCCATAAGGAAGAAGGGAAAGCTGCCTTCCGAGACAACCTCGCATACATACCAGAAGGAATACGGGCCTGATACCATCGAGATACATACAGACGCAATAAGAAAGGGGGATAAGGTCCTGGTTGTGGATGACCTGATAGCTACAGGAGGGACATGCGCTGCAGCGACAGCCCTGATTGAAAAGTTAGGCGGGGAGATAGTCGAGTGCGCTTTTGTCATAGACCTTCCAGACCTGAAGGGGAAGGACAAGCTTAAGGGATATAAGATATTTACTATGATGGAGTTCGAGGGTGATTGAGATGGTGAAGATAGGCATAATAGGCGGATCAGGGCTTGAGAATCCTGATATATTGAAGGATCCTGAAGAGATCGATGTTGACACACCATACGGAAAGCCTTCTTCTGCTTTAATTGTCGGGAAGATTGAAGGTGTTGATGTTGTCATGCTGTCAAGGCACGGCAGGAAGCATTCCATAATGCCCACAAATGTCCCTAACCAGGCTAACATACATGCCTTGAAAGAGCAGGGATGCACCCATATAATAGTTTCAAGCGCTGCAGGCTCGTTAAGGGATGATATAAGGCCAGGGGATTTTGTTATAGTCGACCAGTTTATCGACAGGACTACCAAGCGAAAAAGCACGTTTTATGAGAAAGACCATGTGTGCCATATCCCTATGGCAGAGCCTTTCTGCGGCAGCTTGAGAAAGTTATTGTTCGGGTCTGCAAAGGAACTAGGCCTTAGGGCGCATGAGAAAGGGACTGTCATCACGATAGAAGGGCCGAGGTTCAGCACAAGGGCTGAAAGCCACCTGTGGAGGCAGTGGAAAGCTGATGTTGTCAACATGAGCACTGTCCCTGAATGCGTCCTGGCAAGAGAGGCAGGGCTGTGCTACGCAGCTGTAGTGATGAGCACTGATTATGACTGCTGGAGAGAGGGGGAAGCAGTTGATATCCAGATGGTGCTGAAGACATTCAAGCAAAATGCTGAGAATGTTGTCAAGCTTTTCTTAAAGACAATACCAAAAATAAAGGATAATCCTGAATGCAGCTGCAGGACTGATATAAAAGGGGCCTTGATAAGCTAGTTAAGAATCAGGGCTCTATTATAACCTTTAAGGACTCTTTGGCTTTAGAAGCTATACTAAAGCCTTCCTGGATCTTTTCAAGGGGCAGCTTATGGGTTATCATGCCCTGGACGTTTACCTTCTTGTCTTTTATCAGCTCTAACGACTCCTCCATATCGGCAGGAGCTGCACCGTAGCTTGAGAGCATTGTAAGTTCATTCCTCCAGAAGTCGACTACAGGGATTTCTATGTTTTTATTGGGTATGGCGAAGAACAGGATGATGCCTTTCTTGTCTATGCAGCTGAATGCCTGCTCAACAGCCTTCAAAGAGCCTGTGCAGAGTATTATCCTGTCCGCTTTTACGCTTATCTCCTGCTTTGAGACGTCTATGACCTCATCAGCGCCGAATTCCTTTGCCTTATCCAGCCTGTATCCATTGATGTCAGTTGCTATTACCCTTGCTCCCTTTAGCCTGGCAAGCTGGATGTTCATAAGGCCTGAAACCCCTGAACCCAGGATAAGGACAGTCTGGCCTTTTTTTATATCTATTATCCTCTGCCCCCTTATGCAGCAGGCCAGCGGCTCTATCATCGTTCCCTCTTCATAAGACAGGTTTTCAAGAAGGTAAGTGCCGTTCTCAGCATTTATCTTCGGAATGCGGATAAATTCTGAAAACCCGCCCGGATCATAGTTGCCTTTGTGCAGGGTATCGCAGGCTGTATGGTTTCCATCCAGGCAGTATTTGCATTTATTGCACGGCACATGGTGGGAGACAAAGACTCTTTGGCCTGGCTGGAACCTGCCTGACCTTGATTCGATAACATCTCCGGCGATCTCATGCCCCAGGATTCTTGGCGCTTTTTTTATCCTGTACCATTCCATCACGTCTGTCCCGCATATCCCTGAGGCCTTTACCTTAACAAGAATCTCGCCTTCATCTATCTTAGGTCTTGGAATATCTTCTATCCTTATGTCGTTGTTATTGTGATAGACCGCTGCTTTCATTCTGTATGAAGAAATTTGCTTTACATCAGGCTGATCTGCGGAACAAGGCGACCCTCTTGTCTTTACTTGTTCTGATATATCTTGAATGCCTCTTCTACTGATCTGTTGTCATGGACAACAGCCCTTACTGCCTTTATCATGCTGATAGGATTGTCTGACTGGAAGATATTACGGCCCATGTCAACACCTACAGCGCCCTTGCTAACTGCGTCTTTCGCCATCTGAAGGGCGTCTTTCTCAGCTATCTTCTTGCCGCCAGCAATTACTACAGGGGTGTTTCCGCATGCCTCAACCACCTTCTCAAACTCATCACAGTAGTATGTCTTGATTATGTGTGCACCTGTTTCCACGCAGATCCTTGATGCGAGGCCCAGATATCTTGCGTCCCTGGCCATGTCTTTCCCTACTGCTGTAACTGCCAGGACAGGTATGCCGTAATCTTCACCGAGGTTTACGAGCTCTGAGAGGTTTGCTATGGTCTCGTTCTCATATTCGCCGCCTATGTATACTGAGCATGTAATCGCTGATGCGTTTATCCTTATCGCATCCTGTATGGATGTTGTGATGATCTCATTTGAGAGCTCTTTCAGTATGCTCTGCCCGCCGGATACCCTTAGGATCACCGGCTTGTCTGTCTCAGGAGGTATCCAGTTCCTTAAAGCCCCCCTTGTTATCATAAGCGCATCTGCGTAAGGAAGGAGAGGGTTTACTGTCCTGCCAAGGTTTCTAAGGCCGGTAGTAGGGCCCTGGAAATAGCCGTGGTCTACAGCAAGCATCACACATTTTCCTGTCTTTGGATTTATTATCCTTGATAACCTGTTTTTCATACCCCATTCCATTGGAATCACCTTCTAAATTTTGTTCTAAAGAATTTGCCCAGGTTTATAAAGATTTCTGCTATCTCTCTAATCAGCCTTTCTCGCTGCTTGTCACGTACCCCATCAATGTGCCTACTATTATTATAGTTATTATCACACCCTGGTACATCGGATTTTCCAGCCATTGCGGAATCTCCCTGAACCATCCCCTTGCAGCTCCGAAGAAATATAAGACAACGCAGAAGGCTCCTATGCTTATGCCAGCCTGGACATAATTAGTGCCTTCCCTTTTGGGGTTGCTGAATGCCACGGTTATGACAAAGATGAGGGCTATTGCCAGCAGTAAAGGTGACAGGTTAGGATAGACAAATATTGCGTATATGACACCTGCTATCACAATAACCCCTCCTGTCAGGTAGGCGGGTTTTGTTGACACCTGGCCGCCGAAGGCTCCTATGATCAATAATGATCCTATTGCAGCAACAATCACGATAGATATGCCGGGAAGCGCCTGGTTCATTATATCTACAGGGTCAAAGTTAGAAGGATAGCGGTTCATAACATGCGGGATAACGACCAGCAGGGCTATCACCATGGCTATTATAAGGTTGAATTTCTTCTTGTCCTCTCCCAAGACTTTTGTCTTTGCCAGAAGCGCAAAGAAGATTACAAAGATAAGAAGGAACGGAAGCATAACGTCCTGCAGGCCCCAGCTGTTGACAATCTTTACGAACTCTTCCAGATTATACGCTCTGCTTGCCATATTCTATCATTATTTTTTTTAGGGTTTATAAATCTTTTTAACTTTTTGACAACCTAACTTTCCTTATCTCTTTCTCATCAGGCCTTATGATCCCTTTCTCTGTTATTATGCCCTTGATATACTTGGCAGGCGTCACGTCAAAGGCAGGGTTTTTTGCATGGCTTTTTTCCGGAGAAAGCCTTAGGCCTTTTATCTCAAGGACCTCTTTCTCGTCCCTTTCCTCTATCGGGATGTTATCGCCTGAAGGGCAGTCTAGGTCGATGGTCGATGTCGGGGCTGCTATGTAGAAAGGTATGCTGTTCTCTTTTGCCAGGACTGCTTTTTCGTATGTTCCTATCTTGTTTGCAGTATCACCGTTGGCTGCTATCCTGTCAGCGCCTGTTATTACCATATCTATGTCGCCTTTTTTCATATAATAGCCGGCTGCATTGTCAGCTATAACTGCGTGAGGAACGTCCTCGTTTGAAAGCTCCCATGCAGTCAGCCTTGCTCCCTGCAGCCTTGGCCTTGTCTCATCAGAGAAGACAAAAACATTTTTGCCTTTCCTTCTTGCTGCATATATGGGAGAAAGAGCGCTCCCCCAGTCCACAAATGCCAGCCAGCCTGCATTGCAGTGGGTTAGTATGCCTGCGTTGTCTTTTATCAGCTTTTCCCCATGCTCTCCTATCTTTCTGCACGCTTCTGCATCCTCGTCTGCAATATCTTCTGCTGTCTTTAATGCCTCTTCTTTGGAGCTGGCTTTCAGAACCTTATCAACAGCGTAAAAGAGGTTTTGTGCAGTGGGCCTTGTGTCTTTGATAAATTCTGCAGCCTTGCTTATGTTCTCATCATGAAGAAATGCCTGCGCCATCGCATACCCTGCAGCAGCCCCTATTGCCCCTGCGCCCCTTACTATCATTGTTCTTATAGCTTCGGCTGTCTCTTTATAGTTTTTGCAGGAGAATATCTCAAACCTTTCAGGGATAATGTGCTGGTTGATAAGCTTTACAGCTCCATCCTCAATCCAGACTGTCCTGTAGCCTTTTCCGTTTACTTTCATATGCTATCAAAGAATAAGCGATATTATATAAAGTTTCACTTCTTGAACCTGTACAGGTAGACAAGCCTTCTTCCGGCAGGCTCTACCACCTGGTAGGCTTTTTTTACAAGGACAAAACCTGCTTTCCTGAGCCTCTTAAGATTGCCGACTACAGTGTTGAAAGACGCGTCTAACAGCTTGGCGATATCTCTTGCATTAAGCCATTTTTTCTTATATTTCTTCAATAGGTCGTAAACTTCCTGCTGTCCCATTTTATATCCTTTCAAGTATCATGAAATACTGCTTTGTTATTTCCATCCCAACAGGGGTAATGGAGGGTAACGTATATAAATATTTCTATTTCTGGCTGTTAAGGGGGTGAAATCTTATTGTAGAACTCTATTATATAATCGGCTGTTGGTTAAGAAGAAAAAAATATAAAAATTAAAAAATTAATCCTGCTTATTCTTCTGATCCAGCCTCTTTCTTCAGGACTTCTGCCTTGTCTGTCTGCTCCCAGGTGAAGTCAGGGTCATCTATCCTTCCGAAGTGGCCGTAGGATGCTGTCTTCTGGTAGATAGGCCTCCTTAGCCTTAAGCCCTCAATAATCCCTTTTGGTGTCAGGTCGAAATTCTTGGCGACCAGCTCTGAGATCTTCTCTTCAGGTATCTTCTCTGTCCCAAAGCAGTCGATGTTTATAGATGTCGGCTTTGCAACACCGATGCAGTAGCTGAGCGCAACCTCGCATTTATCCGCTAACCCTGCTGCAACTATGTTCTTTGCAACATACCTTGCTGCGTATGCAGCGCTCCTGTCGACCTTGCTTGGGTCCTTGCCTGAAAAGGCGCCTCCGCCATGCCTTCCTATCCCTCCGTATGTGTCAACTATGATTTTCCTTCCTGTCACTCCTGTGTCCCCTTCAGGGCCGCCGATGACAAAAATGCCGGTGGCGTTGATATGGACCAATGTTTCCTCGTCCATGTAATCCTTGCAGATGGGTTTTATCACATGCTCGACTATCTGCTCTTTCAGGTCCTGCTCTGATATCTCGTCCTTATGCTGCTGCGCGATGACGACTGCCGTCAATTTTTTCGGCTTCCCGTCCTCGTACATTATGCTGACCTGTGATTTTCCGTCAGGGCCTAAGTGCGGTATGATGCCTTCCTTCCTTACATATGCCAGCCTTCTGGTGAGCTTATGCGCAAGGATTATCGGCAGGGGCATAAGTTCCTTTGTCTCGTTGCAGGCATAGCCGTACATCATACCCTGGTCTCCGGCGCCCTGCTCCTTATCCTCGCCTTTTCCTTCTGTCACGCCCTCTGATATGTCCGGGCTCTGCTCGTGTATAGCGACCCAGACGCCTGCATCATCACAGTCTATGCCGAACCTTGGGTCTGTATAGCCGATCTCCCTTAATTTTGACCTTACAACCTTCTGAACATCAACATAGCCATTTGTTGTAACCTCGCCAGCGACATGCACAGTGCCTGTGGTAGTGAGGCATTCTACAGCAACCCTTGAGTTAGGGTCCTGCTTGTACAGCTCATCCAGTATTGCGTCAGAAATCTGGTCGCAAACCTTGTCCGGATGCCCTTCAGTAACGCTCTCTGATGTTATGTAATTTATTTTACCCATTTTTTATCCCTCCTTATATATTATTAGTTCTTCCATGAAGGTATCGTTTTTAAATCTTTATGCCAGAATTATTCCTAAAGGAATAAGTCTGGTCTGTCAACTTTTTCACTTAAAATTTTACATAGATTTATAAAAAGCCAGAATCAATTACAATATCAGGATGGAAGCAATCATTAGCCTAGGTACTCTCCTAAAAAGAATAGAGCAGAATTCAGGCATAGTATTGATATCTTCGATAATCCTCGGCATATTATTTTCTAAATATACTAGATTAATGGCTCCTTATATAATGTACCTGTTGATGGGCATACTCTTCATAATATTCCTCAAGATTGATATAGGCGAGATTCTTTCACATGTCAAGAGGCCATTGCTTCTGTCTTATATCCTGCTTATGAACCTGATAATAACCCCTTTGATAGTTTATCTTCTGGTTATGCCTTTCAGGAAGGATCTAGTATTTGGAGCCTTGCTGCTGGCCAGCCTGCCTACAGGCACTGCTGCATCCGCAATAACAGAGATTATAGAAGGAAGAACGTCCCTGACCCTAATCCTTACTATATTAAGCACATTTCTTGCTATGGCCACGATTCCATCTCTTTTTTACTTCTTGTTAAGGACCCAGATCAACCTGGATTATCTGGCTATGTCATTGACTCTTGCCAAGCTGATATTGATTCCGTTATTTCTTGCACAAGTAGCAAAATTATTGTTCAGGAACCCTATAAACAAATCAAAGAAGCATTTTGGAGGGATAACAGTGATGCTGGTAGCCATGATAGCTATGTCAGTTGTAGGAAAGGAAGCCAATTATATCTTTTCAAATCCCCGTGAGCTTATATTCTATACTCTTATGCTGTATTTTCTTTTCGCATTATTCCAGATTATAGGTTATTTTATGGTTTTCTGGCTGAAGAAGGATGAGAAAATTGCTGTATCTGCATCAAAGGCAGTTATGAATAATACGCTGGGTATTGTACTGGCTGCTTCATTCTTCAGTTCAGGAGTTACGCTTTTTCTGGTTTTGACTGAGCTTCCCTGGATAACCATGCCGGTTATATTCAAATCATTAAAGAGATATTTTCCATGAAACCTCTTTGTGGTTATCTGCAGGCCACCACCTAAGCTGAATATATACTTTCCACTATAGAAATCTTTATATATGGGTTTGTTCCAAAATATAGCCAGATATAGTTACTTTTTTTGAGTGATACACAATATATAGTGTTCAGGAACGAAATATTTAAATATAACCTACTATACTATATGTTGTGTTGAGGTAAGTGGTTAAACACTATATATAAGATGAGATGCCCATACTGCGGTCTAGGAGAGACAAAGGTTATCGAAACCAGGGAAGCAGAGGACTCTGATGTTACAAGACGGAGGAGGGAGTGCCTGAAATGCAGGAAGAGGTTTACGACATATGAGCGTGTGGAGATGCTTGATTTAAGGGTTGTAAAGAAGGACGGCAGGATTGAGGGCTTTGACAGGAGCAAGGTGCTTAACGGCATACTAAAGGCCTGCGAGAAAAGGCCTATCAAGATAGAAAAGATGGAGAGGATTGTCGATAAGATTGACTCTGATCTTAGGAAGAAGGAAAGCGTTGAGATACCTGCCAAGGTTATAGGGGAGCTGGTTATGGAAAAGCTGAAGGAGCTTGATCATGTTGCTTATATAAGGTTTGCATCTGTTTACAGGGAGTTTAATGATATAAAAGGCTTTGAGAAGGAGCTTAAGAATATCAAAAGATAGCAAAGTATAATCTCTTTAGTAAAAAATAAGAGGAGGTATTTTAGGCTTAAAATGGCAGACAACGGCTTTAGGATTTCCAAGATAAGAAAAAGAGACGGCAGGATTGTGGAGTTTGCTCCGGAGAAGATCACCAACGCTATACTTAAGGCAGCACAGGGGGTGGCTGTTAAAGATGGCAGGACAGTAGACAAGAAGGAAGTCGAGGAGCTTGGAAATAAGGTTCTTACTATTCTTGAATACCAGTTTAGCGAAAAAGAGGTTCCTACGGTAGAGGAAGCGCAGGATATCGTTGAAAAGGTGCTGATCAAGTCAGGGCATGCAAAGACTGCCAAGGCCTATATATTATACAGGCAGCAGCATGCAAAGATAAGGGAAGCTAAGGACATGCTTGTGGATGTGGGGAAGACCATTAAGTCGTATATCCACCAGGAGGACTGGAGGGTGAGGGAGAACAGTAATGAGGATTACAGTTTTTCAGGCCTGCTTTTGTATGCGGCCGGTAAGGTTATAGGGAATTACGCCCTGAACGAGATATATACCCCTGACATAAAAGATGCTCATGTTAAGGGCTATTTCCATATCCATGACCTTAGCAATGCAGTGATAGGATACTGCTCAGGGTGGTCGCTGCAAAAACTGCTTGAGAAGGGCTTTGGAGGGGTGAAGAACAAGGTTGATGCAAAGCCGGCTAAGCACATGGGGGTTGTTGTGCACCAGATGGTCAATTTTATAGGCTGCCTCCAGATGGAATTTGCAGGAGCTCAGGCGTTCAGCTCTACTGATACATTATTAGCTCCGTTTATAAAAGCGGATGATATGAGCTATAAACAGGTTAAGCAATGCATGCAGGAGCTGGTCTACTCATTAAATATCCCATCAAGATGGGGGTGTGTGACTCCTGATAC
>JAHWHQ010000100.1 GCA_019323195.1 Candidatus Woesearchaeota archaeon
CTGGAGTTTGTCAAAGGCAGCGATTTTCAGCTTGAAAAAAAGTATGTCAGGGACATGTTCAGGCTCTCTGCATGGAATACGCTGACAAGATGCAAGAGGGCTGCTTCAGAGGTTGTTAGGTTCGGGGATGAGCCTAAGCTCAGCGGATTTATATACCCGATAATGCAGGCCCTGGATGAGGAATACCTTAATGTTGACTGCCAGTACGGCGGGATAGACCAGAGGAAGCTCTTGGTCTTTGCCAGGGAAAACCTGCCTAAACTCGGGTACAGGCCAAGGATTGAGATAATGACACCCATGCTGCCAGGATTAAAAGGGGAGAAGATGAGCGCTTCTATCGAATCATCAAAGATAGACATATTAGCGTCCAAGGAAGAGATAAAGAGCAGGATAAACAAGGCGTTCTGCCCTGAAGGGGAGATAAAGGATAATGGTGTCCTGGCTTTTTTTAAATATGTCATAATGGTCATTAAAGAGGATGATAAAGATAAACTAACCATAAGAAGGCCGGAGAAGTTCGGAGGCAATGCAGTATACCCTTCATACAGTGAGCTGGAAAAGGATTTTGAAGATAAGAGACTGCATCCCATGGACCTGAAAGCAGCTTTAGTGGAGGAGCTGGAAAAGCTGACCGAGCCTGTAAGGAAGGCATTGAAAGGCAAAGAAAAACTCATCAAAGAGGCTTATCCTGAAAATAACTAACCCTGCTCAATCAAAGCAATAGTATAATTCTGAGTCAAATATTTCCTGGCAACATCAAGAATGTCCTTTTTAGTTACCTTTTTTATCTCACTGATATAGTTGCTAAGCATGCCGGCATCTTTTATGCTTTCCCAGTACCCTAATTCGTCAGCCAATTCCCTTGTGTCTTCGTTATTAAGTATGTGCTGTCCTATAAGAAAGCCTTTTGCCTCTTTAATCTCTTCAGGCGTTAAGCTGCTCAGATTATTGAACTCTTTAAGTATTAACTGCACTGCCTTTTTGATGTTCTTCTTGTCTGTGTTCAGGTAAACAACAAAAAAGCCGTAATCAGAATAGGGCTCGTGATGGACCCCAACCTCGTATGCAAGACCTCTTTTGTTCCTTATCTCGTCAAATATCTTGCCGGACTGCCCCCTTCCAAGTATGGCCTTTATTACATCAAGAACATAGGAATCCCTGCTTGTTCTGCAGACAGTCTTATAGCCCAAGACCATATAAGAGCTTAATATCTTCCTCTTCTCTTTTTTTACCTCCGGCTTTTTTTGTCTTGGCTCATCTATTCTTGTTTTTTTGGATAAACTTCCTGGCTTAAGGTCCTTAAACTGATCCTGGACTTTATTGGTCACATCTTTATCGAAGTTGCCTACAATTGACAAAATAGTATTGTTGGAGGTATAATGCTTATTGTAGTATTCCAGCAGGTCGCTCTTTTTCATCCCCCTTACAGCCTTAACAGTGCCGTAAGCAGGCAGCCTTGCAGGATGTTTCTTAAACAATGCGCCTGTAAACAGAACCCATTGATGGAACCTGGGCTCATCCTTATGGAGGTTTATCTCTTTTAGGATAATCCTTCTCTCTTTTTCAATATTTTTTTCCCTGAACAACGGATGCTGGATGATGTCTGCGATTATGCCAAGCCCCTTATCAAAATGCTGGGCAGGAACCTTGACATAAAAGCATGTCCTTTCGTTAGAGGTATAGGCGTTTAACTCTCCGCCTAAGCTTTCTATCTCGTTGGAGATTATCCTTGAATCCGGCCTTTTTTCAGTGCCTTCAAAAAGCATATGCTCGATAAAATGGGATATGCCGTTAATAGAACTGTTCTCATTATTAGAGCCGACCTTTACTGTTGCCTGTATTGTCACTGTTTGTGTTGGCTTTTTTTCAAGAATAAGTTTTAGGCCGTTCTTTAATTTTAATTTTCTCATGGTTTATAAAATATGAAATATTTTTAAACTAGGGAAATTTTGTCTATTTCCGTAGATTTACAAAATTTCCTGTGATTAGCACAATATTTAAATATAAACTTTATATATCTTTCTCTCATCCAA
>JAHWHQ010000101.1 GCA_019323195.1 Candidatus Woesearchaeota archaeon
ACCAATTTTACCATTCTCCATATCTTTTTTAATTTCAGATAAATAAGTTTTATTTTTAAAGTCCTCTAATTTTTGAATTTCAAACATTGGAATTTCGGTATTAGGATTACCATCATGATATTTATTATGTATTTCAAATTTCCTTTTTTCAACTAATAACATTGTCCTTGTTTCAGCATTATCTACTAAAGGTTTTCTAATGTTATCTATTAGTGATCCAGTAAATTTTCTCTTGCTATCTTTAAGAAATAATATACTCTTTTCTTTATCTTTTTTTGGAGTTATATCAATATATTCTCCTTCGTTATTAATCCATACTGCATGAAATTCTGCCTCTAAGTATATCTTTGGATTTTCCCAAATTATCCAACCATATTCAATCTTCCCTCCCTTCTTCTTAACTTGTTCTTCTACATTCCCATAGCATTCATTGTACAAAGTTTCTTTAGGCGGAGCAACTTCTACAAAAACAGGATTCGTTGTTGGATCAATTTCCTTACAAAACTCTAATACATCATTATTGATAGATGTGGGGGTTGTTTGCATAATTATTTTGTTAATAGAATAAAATATATAAATTTATCTTTCGACGAAGTCAAGACTATATGTCCGTTAGGACTGGGGGGAGTTCCGTTCTATCGTGTTTAGAATTAAGAACAAGAAGAGTGTCATAATATGTTTATAATAAAAGGGAATATTTATTAACTATAGTTATATTCATGAATATATGTGTAAAGAGTACTACAAAAAAGTTGATAGATCCATGATGGATTGGGGTTTAACAATACCCAAAAAATTTTGTAAGGATTTCCAAGGAGGATTACCTGTAAGATTAGGGACATCCAGAGAAATCAACATTATTTGGGACAAAAAAAGTTACTTTGCTAAGTTATGGCATATTAATCGGAAGAAGGCAAATCCTGTTTTTCAATTAAGATGGGATTCCAATAAGGATTTACTAAAGAAAATTAGAAAGACATTTATCCAGAGTTATGTGATATTAAAAAGTAAAAAGGAATTATTTGACATTGACAAAAAAGAGAGAAAACATTTTCGGACAAACTTGGATTCTGGACAACAGGAAGTTTTAATTTTGAGACCTAAAAATTCATGCCAAATTGAATTTGAAGTTTTTATTAGAATTGAAAATGAATGGAATACTTTATTCCAGCGTTTAGCTGAGGAGAATGTGTTTGGTTGGATATTTGACAAAGAAGATAAACAATACTTAGTTCAAAGGAGTACAAATTGGATCAAAGTAAAGGAATTTGCTAAACATGCCAATGCCCTAAATGTGATTTATTATTTAGCTAATACTCGAGATAAGTTATTATATATTGGAAAAGCTGAAAATTTAGGTAAAAGAGTTAAACCAGGGAGAAGACATCAAAATATGCCTGAAAATTGGGATTTATTTAAATACGATATTATTAGACCCGAATTTTCAAACATTCTTAAAAGAATAGAAGATCATACTATAAGATCATTTGCATCAGTTTTAAAAAATAATAAAGGATACCCTAGTTTAAACTTGACTAATTATAAATTAGTTAATTCCAATTGGGAAAAACTATAAAATGAATTATTATTGTATTAAATGCAACAAGGAAATTACTTTAGCTGAACGAGATTTTTCTATGAAGAAATATAGTAAGCCATTATGCAGAACTCATCAAACTAATAATTCAAATAATGGTTTATCTCAAAAGGAAAGTAGATATAAAGAGGGAATGATAAAGGGAAGAATAGCTGAAACATTAATTGAGGAATTATTTCTATCTCTTGAATTTAATGTTTTTAGATATGGTATGGAGAATACTGTACCAGGAATTATGGATCTTTTGAAAGGTGTGAGAAGTGATGTTGCATCAAATATTAGACGTATGCCTGATTTTGTTATACAACATCCTCAAAGAAAAGATGTATTTTTTATTGAGGTGAAGTTCAGAGCTAGTGAGGAATTCAAAAAAAGAGATCTACCAGCAGATTATCCATATAAGAATTGTTATTTCATAATTGTATCAAAGAAACATATTAAATGTATAACATACGAAGAATTGTCGCAAGGAAAGGAAGTAACTCCTACTTCACAGAACTACTTAGGAAAGAGAAAAGAATTTGAGTTGGATAAAGATGTAATAATAAATTTCTGTGATTTTGCTGTTAAGTTTTTTAGTGAGGTATGAATGAATTATTAATTATAATAAATTTTATGTAAGAGAGTTTTTTAGAATTGCCTAATGGGGATAAAAAATTGTCTAAGAACAGAAATGTTTATTAATTGTTATTTATTTTATAAGGGTAAAGATGAGTAAATATGAAATTTTACTTAAAATTTTAGATCAGATTAGATCTGAAGCACCTCCAGAGTATAAATCATACCATAAAACAAAAAATATAGAGGAACTAAATCAAGCTAGGTCTAAAGCATTTATACATTTATTTTTAAAAGTAAAATGTGGATTAACGAGCTTTAAGGATAGGCATAATCTAATATGCGATAAATGTGGCGATGGAGGATTAGATGCATTTTATATTGATACTGAACATAAACGATTATTCTTAATTCAATCAAAATTTAGAACTAAGGAAGATAATTTTATATCAAAATCTTTAACAGCTGATGATCTTATAAAGATAGAAGTAAATAGGATATTAAAAGGAGAAACACAAGATAGTAAAGGAAATGATTTTAATTCTAAAGTAAAACAATTTCAAAGTGTTTGGTCACAAATGGGTGACCAAGCTAAGTATAATTATAAAGTCGTATTTTTAGGAAATCTAAAAAATTATTCTGATAATCAAATAAGAAGATTAATTGATTTTTCGAATTATGAAATTTTTGATTTTACAAGGACATATAACGAATTAGTTTATCCTTTATGTTCAGGAACTTATTATGATCCAAAGGAGATTACAATAAAAATTAATCTATACAAAAAACAACAAAGCACTTTAAAGCAGACAATCACTACAAAAAATGGAGATTATGATGTCATAGTTATTTATGTTCCAACTGAAGAAGTAGGTGGGGTTATGTTAAAATATAAAAATTCGTTACTAAGATATAATCCCAGAAATTATTTAACTATCTCAAGAAATAAGGTTAATAAATCGATTAGAGATAGCATCGTAATTACTGATACCAATGATTTTGCATTATTTAATAATGGTATCACTATTTTGGCTGATGATTGCGAAGTCTCGGATTATACTGGAAAAAAATTTGAAGGTCAATTAATTATGACTAATCCTCAAATTATCAATGGAGGACAGACAGCATATACACTCAGTAAGATATATGAACAAAACGTGCAATCAGAAAAGAATGTCTTTGATGGCAAAGAAGTATTATTCAAAATCATTATTTTGAAGGAAGATGAAGAAGATCCAAATCTGGATTTCATAGAAACAATCTCTAATGCAACCAATAAGCAAACATCAGTTGATGAAGCAGATAGAAGATCAAATGATTCCATGCAAATTAAAATCCAGAAAATGATATATCAAGAATTTGGATACTTTTACGAGAGGAAAAGAGGTGAATTTTACAACGGAGAAGAAAATAAATATCTTGATCCGTATTTAATAATAAACAGATATGATTTTCTTAGAGCCTATTATGCCCTAAGAGGCAACCCAAGATGGGCCAGACAAAGAGGCAAAGAAATTTTATTTAGATTAGATACATTTAAACAGATTTTAGATACTCCATCAAACTATAAGAAAATGTTTTTTGCTTGGTTAATACTGGATTTACTATTTGAATTAGATTATTGTGTGTCAAAAAATGATTGGGTGGATTATGAGGATTTCAAAGATATCAAGTATGGTCAATCATTAAGATATGGTAAAATGGCAGTTATCGCGGCAATAGGATTAAAAGAATTAGATAAATCTAAACTAACAAAAGAAGATATTGAAGAATATGTTGAAGAAAAAGTGAAAAAAGTGCTTATCAAATGGGAGGATTTCGAAAAGGAAATAAGAACTAAACCGAAGAATAAAGATTACTTTGAAGATGAACCTGATTTTGATAATTATTATAAAGGAAAGACCATTGATGAAGATGTTAAAAAATTCTTTAGTAAGAAGTAGTTCTTTTCTCTTTCTAAATGAATTTCTTTCTCACTGAGAATGTGTCTATGCCCGTAAGGGCAGGAACTCCCCCCTCGCCATCCAGAAAAATCTTTGGGCGAAGCCGTTTAATGCCTGTCATTAAGCGAAGGATTTTTCCCCTCTTTTGTCGTCTATTCCGAAGGAATTTAATCAATAGAAAATAATGTTACTACTTTACGGTGAACATCTATTAAACGAACCTTTGAGTTTAATGGATGTTAGGTGTCTAGGGGGGATTTGGGCAGCTCTTCTTTTCCCAGGTACTTTCTTCTTATCTGGGAATACCTGTATATTGTTGACTTTATTGCCTTGTTCAGCATCATGAACTGGAATCTTCTGCCCCTTTTGGAGCCTAAAATCCAGATCATCTGCCTGTAGAAGAGTAGAATGTTCTCTTCCATGTCTGAAAGTGCTTTTTTTGTGTTGTTTTTGTTCATAGCGACCACCTTTTAATTTTTTTCTTTCCTTTTTTTAGTGAAGGTGCTCATATGATTTCTTTGAAATTATAATGAATGTTCCTTCATCTTTGCCTTAAAATTAAAGGGTGGCTGCTTAAAAACAAGACATCAGCACTTGACATCCACTTGCCAGGCTTTTGGCAAGTGGGATTTTTGCGTTTTAGGTCTTCTAAGGCTTAAATTTGGCATTTTTGGTTTTCACTTGCCACTTGCCACGGGTGTGCGTGAGGTTTATATACTTGAAGCGCCTATAACTGTTTCTGGAGGTGATTATGATGGGATTGTTTGATGGCCTGCACATGAAAACTCGGATTGATAAAAAAAAGGGACTTCAGGAGAGGTTCAGGAATTTTGTGCTTGAGATGAGGGTTAGGAACTTCAGCAGTCAGACTATCGATTCATATCTTTACCATAATAACAGGTTTCTTGAGTTTGTCAAGAAAGAGCAGAGAAGCGTCACTTCCTGTGATATAAAGGATTATCTTAATCATCTTGCCCTGCATGGCGCAGGGCCAAGGACAATAAACATGGCAATAAGCTCTCTTAGGTCCTATTATGAAAGCTATCTTGGGAAAAGGCTTTTTAAGAACATAAAAAGGCCTAAGATCCCTAAGGACATGGATCCTGTATTGTCTCAGGATGAGATATTATCTATGATCCATAACACTAAATCATTAAAGCATAGGCTTCTTATTGAGCTGCTTTATTCCTCTGGCATGAGGGTGGGTGAATGCGTTAAGGTAAAAGTGGAAGATATACAGGATAATATTGTTTTTGTAAGGAAAGGCAAGGGTAAAAAGGACAGGTTTACCATAGCTTCAAGAGGGTTTGTTGATGGTCTTAGAAGGTATCTGCTGGAAAGGGAAATGCAGTCTGAATTTCTGTTTGATAACGGCCTTGGAGGGCATATCACAATAAGGGCTGCTGAAGAGATCGTGAAAAAAGCAGCTAAAAAAGCCGGTATTAAAAGAAGGGTCTACCCGCACCTTTTAAGGGCATGCTTTACTACGCACCTTCTTGAAAAGGGTGTTGAGGATTATAAGGTCCAAAGACTTATGGGGCATTCTAATCTGAAAACTACTATGGGCTATAACAGGCTGCGGACTGATGACCTTAAGAAGATCAGAAGCCCGCTTGACTGACCGCTTCTTGGTATTTGGGGCTGTAAAGAAGGAAGGTTTTTATTCATACCTCAAAGCCTGCTTTGATGGTTCAGTAAAACGAAGTTTTACTCATATCTTAGCGACTCGACAGGCTTTTGCTTCGATGCCTGGATCGCGGGAAGAATGCCTGCAAGTGTTCCTACTAGGAATGCAAACAGCAAACAGCCAATAGTCAGCCATAATGGAAAATAAGGGCTAAGGAAAGATAATCCTGCAGCCCTTGCTATGGCCTGTCCTATCTTAGCAATTCCATATCCTAACAAAACCCCCAGGACCCCTCCAATCAACCCCAAAATCCCTGACTCGATAACAAATATCCTGAGTATCTGCTCATTCCTGCTACCGATAGATTTCATTATTCCTATCTCTTTGGTCCTTTCGAGTACAGAGGTATACATGGTGTTTGTTATATTAACGGCAGCAACAACAAGGGAAATAAGAGCTATCATCACCAATATCCCGTTTAGAATATTGATCATATTAGCGAATGTTGCCATCATATCCTCAAATGTCTGGACAGTAAAATCCTCCTCCCCTTCTTTCTGGCCTCTCCTTTTCCTGAACTTCTCCTTTATTCTTTCAGCTACTTCAGATGGATCCTGGCCGGCAGCGACCCTTAGATAAATATATTCAAATTCATCTGTATCAAATATCTCTTCAAACCCTTCCGAGGATAAATAAACATTTGAATCGTCTCCTGGATTCCCGATCTCTTCGTAAAACCCTATGACCTCTGCTTCTACATCATTTATCTCGATTTTATCTCCTACGGAAATTGCTTTTTTAAACATTTTATCTGGAATAGTATAGGAATACCCCAGGGTTGCTTTTAGAGCATCACCTTTTTTTAATGCTCTTCCTTCTATTATCTGTATTCCACCGAACATCTCTTCTACTAGTCTTTTTTCACTGCTCTCTGTGGAAAGGCCGATGACGTACGGATATTTCTCCTTGAAATCCTTGAATTCTATTTTGCCCGAGTCGATCATCATTCCGGTTGCTTCATCAACCCCATTGCTCTTTTTTAGGAATTCCATGTCATCTTCTGTGAACAGGATGTTGCTTGTTCCAGGAGCCTGTGCAAGGCCCCCTCCCGGCATAAGGAATACCTTGTCTGTACCCATCTCCTGTGCAAAATCATTCATGTATTTGTTGATTCCCTGCCCGAAACTTATTAAAGCAAAGATCGCAGTTATTCCTATAAGTATAGAAAGTACAGTAAGGAAACTTCTCATCTTCCTGCTCCATAGATTCGAAACTGAATATTTCAGCAAGTCCAATATCATTTGCTGTACCTTAACGCATCAACCGGATTAAGTTTTGAAGCCTGATATGCAGGCAACGTACCAAAAAAAGACCCAATTACAAACGAAAACATTAAAGCACCAAATATCAGACCGAAACCAATATCTGCGGATATAAGTTCAGATCCCAGTGCAAGCCTTCCTATAAATGCAACACCTTTTGCTAATGAAAATCCCAGAATAGCGCCTATTATGCCTCCAACACTCCCCAGAAAACCTGATTCAATAAAAAACAGGGTAAATACTGCAGAATTCCTGGCTCCTATGGATTTCATAATCCCAATCTCCTTTGTTCTTTCAACAACCGCCGTATACATTGTGTTCATTATCCCTATTCCGCCAACAAGAAGGGAAATACCGGCAATTATGTACACAAATATCTGAACAGCTAATATGGTGGAATTGACACTCTCTAAAATAGCTTCGGGGGTTTGAACAGAAAAATCCTCCTCTCCCTCATCAACACCCCTTGTTTTCCTTAACCTCTTTTCAATATCCATTTTTATCCTGTCAATATCAGCACCCTCATCAAACCTTGCACCAATTATGTCATATTCATCGTCCTCCCTATCTACCAGCTCTCTAAGATCATCCTCATTCAAAAGTACAATTCCGTCTAACTGGAAATTTCCTTTCTTCTCCATAATCCCTATTACAGTAAACTCCTCATCCAGTATCTCGACCTTGGCTCCAGGCAAAATCGGCTTTCCAAAGGGGTTATCTTCTTCCAAAAATGCATATCCCAGAAAAACAACCCCGCTTTCACCATCCTCCAAAGGCCTTCCTTTTTCGGCCTTCAGATTAAAAATATGCTCCATTAGCTCCCTCTCTTCGCCATCAGGCATGCTCGCTGCAAAACCAAACGCTACCTTATTGTTATAGACCAGTTTCCCTGACTCAATGATTCTTCCGGCAGCATTGTCAATACCCTGGATGTCTTTTACAGCATCCAGTTCCACATCAGTCAAGGGGTCTACAACACCTGTACCTGGAGGACCCAAACCACCTGTAGCAGTTACACTTATAATGTCACCTCCTAAAAAACCAAACTGGGCATTAATGGCACTCCTTAACCCTTCCCCCAGACCAATCAAAGCAACAACAGCTGCTATGCCTATGAATATGCCTAACATGGTCAGCCAGCTTCTTAGCTTCCTGGACCTTAGGTTGTTAAAAGAAAAAAGGAAATAATCCTTCAGCATTTTTTATTGCCACCTATTAGATTGTATACTCGGTTTTGTTCCCGAGGGTTTGAAGGCATCGGGCATTAATGCTCATTTCTTTTCCAGGAAAGGAACCTTAAGCTTAAAACCTTCACCGGCCTTTTCGTGCCTTCTCTTCCTCTTCCATCTCCTGTAGACAAAGAATCCTCCGATAACGATAATTATTACGATGATTATGCCAACCTTTCCGTTGCCGTTGCTCAGGCCCATGGATTTTGCCTCTGATGCTGAATAGAGCTTCAGGGGAAGGTTAACATCCTCGCTGTACTCGTTGTTATTGGCGTCCTTGTACTCTACTGACAGCGGCAACAGGACCTCTTCATCTTTGACCTTTCCAAGGATTATCTTGAAATCAGCGGTCTCGTAATCGTCAGAGTCGATATTGCCTATATAGACCTCTTTCTGGGACAGTATGCTGAAATCATCGCTCTCTTCCAGTACTGTGTTGAGGAATTTGATGTCGGTTACTCCCTTATTGACAAACTTGATGACCACTTCACCGCTCCCTCCGCTGCTGTAGACCTGGGAGCTGTCAATATTGATGCTTAAGTCGGGAACTGCCCCGATAATAAGGCCGACTGTCTCGTTTTTCTTGTAGTTGTTTCCAAGCCGGTCAAAAAACTCCAGCTCTATAGGGACCTTGTAAAGGTTAGACTCTGCGTCAGGCTCAGCTATCACATCAAAGCTTGCAGAGGCCTTGGAGCCTGCTTCCATCTCTTTTATTATCTTCCTGTTGGTTGAGCCGGATGTGGCTAAAGGGACGCCGTCAAGGTTTAACCTTACCCTTACTTCTTTAATAAAGCTTAAGGCAAGATTTTCAAGGTTGATGTCAACCTGGGCTGTCTCACCTGGCTGGATCATCTTTGGGGCGTCGACGCTTTCTATGTTAAGGATTATGTCGTGGGGCTCTATGTTGATATCAAAAGGGTCCAGCTTTATCCATGCGTTTTTATTGACCTTATACCTTAGCTCTATCTCATTGTCGCCTTCAAGGGCGTCTTCGTCAACCCTCAGCCTGTAGTCCGTGATAACGCCTGTATCGCCAGACTGCCTGCTCCTTACAGAGCCGATGTATTTGAGTGCGCTTTCTCCTGGCTCTAATGAGAAAGGGTATTTGGGGAGAAGCTCAAGGGTTATGTCCTCTGCGGTCTCTGCGCCGGTGTTTTCCACCTTGAACCTCACTGTTACGTACCTGCCGGCTTCAGCAGGATCGGGCTCATGGTTTACCATGGTTATGCTTATGTCATGGAAGTACTGCTGGGTCCTTCCTGAAGAGGAGGTTGTTGCTCCGAAGACACTTAAGCTGCTTATCACAAGGCCTAATACAAATATGCCTAAGATTATGTTCTTGTTTTTTTCATTAATCTTCATCTTTAATTCACCTCGGTCATGTTCTCCTTTTATATGATGATTGTCCGCTAAAAATGCTTTTTCTGCTTTACAATCTGGCCGTCATAAAGGTATTCAAGCCTTTCAGCATTTTTTGCTATGTCCTCATCATGCGTGACCATGACAATTGTCTTTTTCTCTCTCTTATGCAGGTCCTGCAAAAAGTCGATCACCTTATGGCCTGACTCTGAATCCAGGTTGCCTGTCGGCTCGTCAGCCA
The DNA here is from genome assembly GCA_019323195.1 of Candidatus Woesearchaeota archaeon. Taxonomy (GTDB): domain Archaea; phylum Nanobdellota; class Nanobdellia; order Woesearchaeales; family JACPBV01; genus JAHWHQ01. Next base: position 9,877 of record JAHWHQ010000101.1, read on the forward strand.
GGATGACCTCAGGATCGTTGATAAGGGACCTTGCTATGGCAACACGCTGCTGCTGGCCGCCGCTCAGCTCGCTCGGCTTGTGCCTTATCCTTTCGCTTAAGCCGACCATCTCCAGCAGTTCGGTGGATCTTCTTACCCTTTCCTCTTTCGGTATGTTCTGGAATATCATAGGCAGTGCGACGTTATCCAGAGCGCTTAATGTTGAAATCAGGTTGAATGTCTGGAAGATGAAGCCTATCTTCTTGCCCCTTATCTGCGCAAGGTCGGATTCAGAGAGGTGCGAGATGTTCTGGTCTTCTAGGAAGACCTTTCCTTTGGTAGGGACGTCCAGACAGCCGATCATGTTCATGGACGTGCTTTTTCCAGAGCCGCTCGATCCCATTATGGCAAGGAACTCACCTTTCCTTACCCTGAGGTTGAGGCCGCGCAGGGCAGGGACCTTTACCTCTCCCATCTGGTAGATCTTCCATACGTTCTCCAGCCTTATTATGTCTTTTGTCATCCTGCTTTCTCCAGCTCAATAATACACTTTTTTAACACAGCCCCAAATTTGAGCACCTGCTCATAATAGCTCTCTATTATGCTTAATCTCTTCTTATCTTCATCAGTTCTTGCCCTTCCCTTGTATTCCTTCAGGATCGAAGGAAGCTTTTCCCTGACCTTATTGATGACATGCTCCTGCTTTTTTAGGAGGATATCCTTCCATACGCTTAATATGTCCTTCTCCATGTACAGGAAAAGCTTTTTAGAGCCTGGCTTTCTTACCCTTTTTATGTTAAGCAGGGGGCCGAGCATCTTGGCCTTGCTGCTTATCGAGGCAAGGCTGTAGCCTGTCTCTGCTGCCAGGTCGTCCATGGCAACAGGCTCAGGGGACATGTAAAGCTTCGCAAACAGGGTCATCAAAAGCTCGTCATTCATGCCCTGGCCATGGCCCATCTCCTGGAACAGCTCTATGATCTTTTTTTCAAATTCCTTCATTTTTTACAATTTTTAATATTTACTGAAAGTTGTAAAACTTCACTTCTATTTAAATGTTATGAATCCTTATCTACAGCTGCAACACCCCCAACCGGATGCAGTATTACTGTAATATACTGCTTTCTGATAATTAATAGGTATCTTGAGTTTATCTATATTTAAATTTAACTGTTTTGTTCCGGATTAGTGTAGAATAAACTCTTAAAGTATAGGAAAAATATTAGTGCTAATCAGGAAATGTTTGTTTCTATTTTGGAGTACTAAACATAGAAAGATTTAAAAGTTCGGGAATAATCCTATGTATATTATAAAATGGCAGGACTTCCAGAAAGGTTATACTATGCGTCAACTGAAAGCGGGTTTTTGATAGGATTAAATTATCTTGAATCTTTTATCTTTACCCCTCATTTTGTTGATTCTTGCCATAATGCTAAGAAATATGGAGAGGATTTTAATCGTTTGCCTTTGCTGGTAGTTTTAATTAACCCAAACAATTTTAAAATTAATGAAATAAGAGGGGGTATTTATCAACTTGAAACCCCTATACAGTTTCCAGATCCAGATAATATCTATCTTGTAAACATATGTGTTTATGAGGAGTTAAGGGAATCTCAAGGAAGTGGGGCAGAAATACTTAAAAAAATTGACCCTAATTTTCTGCAGAATAATGTTTTATGACATCTTGAGACATTGTTTGAAAAAAGGAATTAAACAGCTAGATTCAGGCAGCTATGGATCTTAGATTGTTATGGATTAAACAACAAATCTGATTTTCTTAGTTGTTTATAAAGTATGAAATGCTTTATGAACTAGAGAAGATTTCACATTTTTAATGAATTATGACATTTTCTCGTTAAAATCGATGTTTTAGCAATCGAAAATTTCCTTACGCTGCGCGCCTCATAGCAATCCTCTGCTACTCCGCTGACCACACCGAAAATCAC
>JAHWHQ010000102.1 GCA_019323195.1 Candidatus Woesearchaeota archaeon
GAGTAAACAATGACAACGGCCAGGCGAAGCTTACCATGTTCCTCTATGAAGTAGAGGGTTATGGTAAGCGGAGTAGCATAGGATTTCTATGAGGCCCTGTTGCACAAAGATTTATAAATCTCTGAATGTATTTACTATTATAATCATAAATGAAATCAATAAATCTTATCAAAAAACTAAGAAAAAAAGAAGCCATATCCATTTCTGAAACTGAAAACATAAGAAGACTCACTGCAAAAGATGCAATGGTCAGGCCGGTATTTCTCTATCCGGATGATGATATAGATGAAATAATAAAGAAGCTAAAAAAAGAGGATACAAATGTTTGTATAGTAGTTACAAAGGACAAGAGATTTGTAGGAGAAATAGGCAATGAAGACTTGATCAGATTATTTTTGCATCAGGTAAAATACGAACCGCTGACAAAAATATTAAACGCGGGCTATAAAAGGGAATTTCAATATAAAAAGGCGAAGGAATTAATAAATAAGCATAAGTCTACAGTAGATTTAAATACTTCAATCAACAAAGTTATAGGATTGGTGTATAAAGAGGGTTTTCAATACATACCTGTTTTGGGTAAAAACAAGGAAGTTATCGGAGTTGTAACACCAAGCAGCATACTTGATTTGCTGGAAGAATATTAGTAAAAAGTGAAAAAATATGGAACTATTCTTGGAAATTAGCCTGCTTATTGGAGTAGCAGTATTGATCTCAATAATGATGAAATTATTGAAACAGCCCCTTATTATAGGCTATATCATTACAGGAATCATTACCGGGCCCCATCTTTTAAATATTGTCAATTCAGCAGAGATGATCTCAATTTTTTCACAGATGGGTGTTGCTCTGCTCCTGTTTATCGTAGGTTTGAATTTAAGCCCGAAAGTCATAAAAGAAGTGGGCTTGGTTTCTTTAGTTACAGGTTGCGGCCAGGTTTTGTTTACCTGCATAATAGGATTTGGTATCTCCAATTTATTGGGTTTCTCGATAATTGAGTCTGCTTACATAAGTATTGCATTAGCATTTAGTAGCACCATAATTATTATGAAATTACTGTCAGATAAAGGGGATACTCAAAAGTTATATGGTAAGATTGCCATTGGATTCCTGATAGTCCAGGATTTAATTGCCATAGCTGTTTTAATGGTAATTTCCTCTTTATCCCATGGCATGAATTTGACTAATTTTGCTGTTAAAACATTATCATGGGGGTTTGGCTTGATCACATTACTGTTTTTGGCTGGCATTTACATACTGCCTAAAACAACCAGATTAATTGCAAAATCCCAGGAGATATTATTGCTCTTTTCTATTGGCTGGGCTTTGCTGCTTTCCTCTCTTTTTTATTATCTAAACTTCTCCATGGAGATAGGGGCATTATTGGCAGGAATCACCCTCTCAATGTCGCCTTACCGCTATGAGATTAGCTGTAAACTAAGGCCGATTCGTGATTTTTTTATTGTCTTATTTTTCATATTATTGGGTTATCAGCTGGGTTTTCAGAGCATAAATTATGCCCTTTTTCCGGTTATACTCTTCTCCCTGTTTGTATTGATAGGAAATCCGATAATTGTAATGAGCTTGATGGGCTTATTGGGTTATACCAAGAGAAATGGCTTTCTAGCAGGCTTAACTGTGGCCCAGATAAGCGAGTTTTCTTTTATCCTGGTTGCCTTAGGCGTTAAATTAGGCCATCTCTCAGATAAAATTCTTTCATATATCACTTTTGTAGGATTATTGACTATTGCAGGTTCTAGTTATATGATCATGTATAGTAATAAAATATACCCTCATTTATCTAAATGTCTGGCTCTGTTTGAAAGAAAAGGCAAGAAAGTTGATGAGCATAAATACCACAAAGATGGAGTCTATGATATTGTCCTTTTTGGATACAACAGTATAGGTTTTGATTTATTAAAATCTTTCAAGAAGCTTAAAAAGAGATTTTTAGTTGTGGATCATAATCCTGGAGCCATAATAAGCCTTGCTAAAGAAGGTGTTGACTGCAGATATGGTGATGTTTCTGATGCAGAACTATTGGGTGAGTTAAGCCTCTCTAAAGCTAAGCTGCTGGTTTCAACAATCAGTGATTTTGATACAAATCTGTTTTTGATAAATAAGATAAAAGAGCTGAATAAAAAAGCGATTATAGTTGTTGTTTCCCAGCAGATTGATGAGGCAATAGAGCTTTATAAGCGAGGCGCCAGTTATATCATCATGCCTCATTTTTTAGGCGGATATCATGCTTCCACTTTAATAGAGAAACACGGATTAAACTTTAACAAATTCCTGAAAGAAAAAATTGGACATCTGGAACATTTAAAAGTGCGGAAGGAAAAAGGCCATGAGCACCCTAAACGCGAAGGGTAATTATCTTAAACATTATAAAAGCGGTTCCTATTTCCGCAAGTTTTTTAAACCAGCCGGCTTATTGTTTCTTATCATTTATGCTAAAGTGTTTAAGGGGTGGTTAAATGAGATATGATTTGCATGTTCATACGCATTATTCAGCATGTTCTGTTTTAAAGCCAAAAATTATTCTGAAGCTGGCCAAAAAAGCAGGGTTAGGCGGCATAGCAGTTGCAGACCATAACACTGTCAGGGGCGGCCTTGAAGTCAAAAAAGCCAATAAGGACAGGGATTTTGAGGTTATCCCTTCCATAGAGGTAAGCACAGACAGGGGCCATGTTCTTGGCCTTTATGTCAGCAAAGAGATAAAGTCCCGGGATTTCTTTGCTGTTTCTGATAAGATAAGGAAACAGGGCGGCATAGTCATCCTTGCCCATCCGTTCAGGCTCTTTCCGCACCTAAGGGCAAAGGTAAAAGGTATTAACCTTAAGAGATACCTTGATGCTGTGGAGTGCAATAACGCCAGGACCTCTTCTTTTAGCAATAAAAGCGCGATAAAACTCGCCGACAGGTTTAGCCTTGCCAAGACAGGAGGTTCAGATTCCCATTTCTCCTTTGAGATCGGCAGGAGTGTTACAGTATTTGACGGTTCCCTCAGGGACGCTATAAGAAAAAGGAAAACAAGGGCAGAAGGCGGCAGCGTTATCGGCCTTGTAGGCTCTACATTAAGCTTCTTCAAGAAGCATGTATTTTAAGGTATAAAAGGACATGAGGTGAAAGATGATGTTGTTTTTTGTATTGCAGTGCTTTTATTTTATGATGCCTGCCTATTTTTCAAACATGGCCCCTGTCATAGTCAAAAGATGGTTTAAGGGATTAGCCTTTCCTATCGACTCCGGCAAAGGCATATTCGGCAATAATAAGACAGTAAGGGGCCTTCTCTTCGGTGTTCTATTTGCTGTTATAATAGCCTACATGCAGTTCTCATTATACAGGTTCAATTCCTTCAGCACCCTAAGCCTTATTGACTATTCAAACTGGCTTCTGGTAGGATTCCTGTTAGGTTTAGGCGCTTTACTGGGCGATCTTACTGAGAGCTTCATCAAAAGAAGGCTAAAGATAAAGCCCGGAGAAAGGTTCTTTCCCTGGGATCAGCTGGATTTCATCCTTGGGTCCTTGCTCCTTGTCAGCCTTGCTGTTAGTCTAACTCTTAATATGGTATTAGTCATAATCATCATAAGCGTACTAGGTCATATCATAGTAAATCACTCTGCATACTATTTAGGTATCAGGAAAGAGAAATGGTAAAAATGCCTTCGGCATTTTTACTTTGATCCTCCCCACTAGTGCAGAACTATATTAATATCCCACCCCTAACAAAAAAAAGGGTTGGTGCACAACTAGGAGTCTAAAAAATGATACTAACCCTAATAGCATTTCTGATTTTACTGCTAATCTTCCTCTCCTTACTATTCTACAAATTAATCTTTCTGAGAGACCCTGAAAGGAATATACCTGTTGGAGATAGCATAGTCTCTCCTGCTGATGGAAAAATTATAAGTATAATAAGTCTTAATAATCCTAAGATAAAGATAAAAAAAGGCCTTCTTGGAAAGATAAGGACACTGGCGCCTTCTGATTGTAAAGATGGCTATCTAATAACTATAATGATGAATATTCTCAATGTTCATGTCCAGAGGTCACCTTTAGAAGGAATTATTATGGATATAAAACATTCCCCAGGCACATTCAAAAATGCTGTATATGGAGATAAATTTAAGAACGGCTTGGAAAACGAGAAAAATGAGATACTGATTAAGAACAAAAAGATCGGCAGCATCAAGGTAATCCAGATAGCCGGCCTTGTCGCAAGAAGGATAGAGTGTTTTGTGCAAAAAAAACAGAAGGTTAATAAAGGTGACAGGATAGGAAGGATTATGCTTGGAAGCCAGGTAAGCCTTATCCTTCCTAAAAAAGCAAGATTACTGGCAAAGGAAGGCGATAAAGCCAAAGCTGGTGAAACAGTCTTGGCTTATGTCAGATGAAAAGGATTAAGAGAATAGTGATGAAGGGAAGGAAAAGCAGCTTGACTCTTATGTTATTAAGGATCCTTCTCTCTTTTATTGTCTTCATTCTCATTTATAACTCAAGGAAGAGGCTTTCCCTTTACCTGTTTGTCTTGACCGCTTTTGCAGCTTTCTTAGACGGTTTTTTGGCAAAAAGGGGCAAGTCAAGAAGCCATCTGCGTTCTATAGTAGACCCTTTTGCTGACAAGCTGCTCATTAATCTTGCAGCCATTGCCCTCTTTTTAAAGGGCCTGCTTCCGTTCTGGATAATGATAATTTACCTCAGCAAGGATCTATTGGTTGTATGCGGAGCCTTGTTTGTCCTCATAAAGAATGCCAAGACAACCTTCAGGACCAACGTTATTGATAAGATCAGCGTTTTTATCCAGCTCTTCACCTTATTTACTGTTTTGATGGGGCACCTGGATTATGTTTTGGTATGGATATCGGTAGTATTTGTTGTTGTTTCCTTTATTGTAACCCTGTTCAGGTCAGGCATAGAGGTTGCCAGTTATGAGACAGATCTTGAGGAGATAAGGTTCAGGAAATTATTAAGGCTTCCTGACCTTTTTACCTTCATGAATATATGCATGGGCCTAACCTCAATACTGCTTGTCATCAACGGAGAATATTTCTTTTCTGTATTCGCCTTGTTGTTTGCCGTGTTTTTTGATTATCTTGACGGGAAGGTTGCAAGGATGATTAAAAGGACTGGCGATTTTGGGAAGCAGCTTGACAGCATGGCCGATACCATAAGCTTCGGCGTTGCCCCTGCTATCTTTGGGTTCAGCCTTATCCAGACAAATTTTGCCCTGATTGTTTTTGCCCTTTTTCTCTTTGCAGGCGTCCTAAGGCTGGCAAGGTATAATATCATGGAGTTCACAGGGGAGTTTGCAGGAATGCCTATAACTGTCAGCGGCATAGTGATCCCTTTGATCTACCTGGCAAAAGTTCCTGTTTTTGTCTATCCTTACATATACCTCTTTCTTGCCATATTGATGGTCAGCCCTTTAAAGGTCAAGAAGCTGTTTTAGAGGATAAGGCTGTGTTGAAAATGTAGGTTAGCAGCCTTAGAAGATCAGATACAAAACTATCGCCAAAGCTACAAATACTATATTCTTCAGGATGTCAATCACCGCCCTTTTTCTCTCCTTCTTTCCTCCTGACTTTGCAGCCAGGCTTCCTGTTGGCAGGCCGTAAAGGAACATCAATGATGATTCTATGACAAAAAGCCCTGGTTTTTTTGATGCCAGATAAAAGATGACTGAAAGTATGATATAGATATAAGGAACTTCATTAAACCCCTTTTTTCTCCTTAGCAGGCAGATTACGCTAAAAGACAGTATTACTAAAAGCAGCACATAGTCTAGTTTGATAAACGCCAGCAAAAAGACAAAAACCAGCAGCAGGATTATCTTCTGCAGAAAGATAAAATACCTTTTGCCCTGTTTCAGCTCTTCTTTAGCTATTGCTGCTAATATGAATCCGGCAAATAAGCCAAGATAGGCGGTTATTGCTGTCAAAGAATAATTCAGCGTATTCATGCTTCACCTGTTTATTTTTTTCAGATATCTTCTATCTGTCCAACCCTTTTCCTGTGCCTTTCCTCTTTCGAGGCAGGTGTTGTCAGGAATATCTTTATTATCTCCTTGTAATCCTTTGCAGATTCTGTCCTTGCCCCCAGGCAGAGTATATTTGCATTATTATGCTCTCTTGCCGCCTTAGCTGTATACCTGTCATAACATAAAGCAGCCCTTATCCCTTTTATCTTATTGGCAGCTATGCACATCCCTATCCCTGATCCGCATACAAGTATCCCTTTTGAGCTGCTTTTTGCAGCTTTCTTCGCTGCCTTTTTTGCTATTAAGGGATAATCTACAGCCTCCTCAGAGTATGCCCCAACGTCCTCTGTATCATATCTTATCTCTTTGAGGTATTGCCGTATCTTCTCTTTTAGCTCAAAGCCTGCATGGTCTGATCCTATTATTATCTTATTCATTTTCTATCCTAACCACAAGGTCGCTCATATATTCATTATCCTCTCCAAATACCCGTAGCTCGCATAGGTACTGATCATTTGGTATTCTGCTCTTCAGCCTTAACAGCACCGTGTTTGTTTTATGCTCTCCATCCTTGATAGGTCCTATGCTTCTCTTAAAAGGCTTTTCCATGATTCTTTCATCACAGGTAAGGTAAACCTCCACTCCTTCCTTGGGGTTGCAGTCCGGGTCGCTTGGCTGTCCAGGCTCGTGCGGGCAGTATAAGTCCCCTCCTCCGATTTCTTCCTCATCATAGATATTGCTGATCAGGCAGGATTTGCCGTCCTCTTCACAATCAGGGAAAAACATGTAATCACAGTCTGCATCATTGTCCTTTGCATTGTCTGTCGTATCGCATTTTCCCGTAGTGTCATCCTTATCTACAAAGCATATCCCGTCCACCTTGCCGCATAGGTTTTCTGTCTTGATAAAATTTCTGTTAACCCACTCCTCCTGTGACGGGTTCAGGATGCCCATCTTTATTACCTCTACAGTGTCTTCCTTTGCCTTGACAGGATTTCTTGATAATGTTATCGGTGATGATAATGTTGGCTTTGGAGGCTCTGGCTCCTGCGATACCTGCTCATCAAAGCTTGTGAACATCTTTCCCAGCATGCCTTTCATAAAGACAAGCCCTAGGCTGAGGAATGTTATTGAAAGGACCAGTACAACAATAGCCCCTACTGATATCTCCATCGCCCCTTTTTTGTTATTTTTCATACTGCTATCCCTATTTTACCAACTAAATACTTTTTAAGTTTTTCGATAAAAAACCTTCCTGGTGCACTCAAAAAACCGGCAATTTTATATATTCATCCTACCATAATACTATATAGGGGGTGTTAGGTTGCAGGATCTACAATCTAAGATAGATCGTATCAAGGCCAAGCAGCTGGCTTTCAGGCAGTTAAAGGTAAATAACAGGCTAAAAGAGCATCCATCTGAGCTTTTCAGCCGCTATATCGATTCCCTTCAAAAGGATGAGCCCTGCAGGTACATGACCGGCATAACCTGCATAATAAATCTGTGCAGTAGCAGTTTCAGCTGCAGGTTTAAGGGAGAGATTTACAAGTCATTCACCAAAGACCCCAAAAAAGAATGCTTAAGGGAAAAGATGGTGAGGTTTGAGAGAATATTAGAGCATTAGATTATGCTTCTTTTTTTCTTTACAACAACCCATCCCATTATTAGGATAAAGATTGATGTAGTGATAAGAAGTACATATGCAGCTTTTTTTTCCTTTGTTGGCTCTTCCTTTTCTTCGGGTTCAGCCTCTTCCTCCACCTCGACAACTGCCTCCTCCTTTTCCTCCTCTACAGTTTCATTCTTTTCTTCGATAAGGGTACATTTGTTATTTATGCACTCCATGCCGTCATCACATCCGCAGTCATAGCAGCAGTATTCTTTGCTTTCATCATCGCACTCCCTATCAAAATTGCATAGCTCGTTTTCGAGCACATACATGGAGATATTCCTAAGGTTCAGCACCCCTTCTCCTGTTCCGTAGAAATAATAATAAGCCCCGTCAGGAGCATCTTCATACGCATTAAGAGAAAGGTCTTTCAGAACGATCTCTGACCCGTCCTTAAAGACATGGATGTCATTGCGGTCCATACCCTTTGACATCTCATTATTAAGGCTGAAGACCGCCCTCTCTTCATTGTCAGAGACTATCACCAGATTGACGATATATGTCCCTCTTTCTGTCTCATATATTGTCGTTTGTCCTTCCTCAAGATATCCTGTAATAAACATGCTTGCTGCGCTGGCCAGGCTGATTATTAATAGGGCTAAGACTAAGTGTATTAAGATAATAATCAAAACCCTCTTTCCCATATAGAAGCATTTTAAAACTTTTGGTATATAAAATCTTCGATTTTAAACAGAGAATCCTAAAAATAAGCCCCCAAAGGGATTTGCACCCTTGATCTCGAGTTCTTCCTTTTTAGCAAAATACGAAACTCGCGCTTTAGCTGGCTAAGCTATGGAGGCGTGTAAAGGTAATAAGCCGCTGTCATTTATAAATTTATATTATCCAGAGCTAAAATCCCTCTAATCCCTTAGAAAAACTATTTTATCTCTTTCAGCATCTCTTCCTTGCTTTTATTCTTTCTCTGGCATTCGCTGCATACCGGTTTTTTTCCTATATATGTCCCCATTATCTTCCCCAGGAAGGTTGTTTCTATTTTTTTACCGCATATTGAGCATTTCATATTGCCTTATTAATCTTAATTTATTTATTAAACTATTGGTGATGGGATAGTAAAGTTAATAAATTGGAAGAGAAGTTTAATCCTGTGTGATATTAAATGTCAAAAAGAATAGTAATTGTGGAACGTGAAAAATGCAATCCTTCAGGATGCGGCGATTACCTTTGTTTCAAGCTTTGCCCTGTCAACAGGATGGGCAATGAATGCATAATAAAGGACGAGGGCAAGGTCTCGATCAATGAGGAATTATGCACTGGCTGCCACATCTGCGTAAACCGCTGTCCCTTCAAGGCTTTGCACGTGATAAATCTTCCTGAAAAGCTTTCACAGGATCCCATCCACCGCTACTCAAAAAACGGCTTTGAGCTGTTTTCCCTTCCTCAGCCGATGTTCGGCAAGGTTGTCGGCATAGTAGGCGTTAACGGTATTGGCAAGAGCACTGCAATCAGGATCCTGGCAGGCATCTTGGAGCCGAATTTAGGTAATCTGGAGACCAAAAAAACAGATTATAAGGAATTGATTGAATATTTCAAGGGGACAGAGTCGCAGCAGTTTTTTGAGAAGGTAAAAGATAAAAAGATCAAGATCAGCTATAAGCCCCAGCATGTTGACCTTATCCCAAAAAATTTTAAGGGAAAGGTCAGGGATTTACTTCAGAAGGTTGACGAGAAGAAGCAGTTAAGTAAAATAGCAAAACAGCTGGAGATTGAGAACGTCCTTGATAATGATATTGATAAGATCTCAGGAGGCGAGCTACAGCGTGTTGCCATAGCAGCCTCTGTCCTTAAAAAGGCGAATCTTTACATCTTTGACGAGCCAAGCTCTTACCTTGATATTAAGCAGCGGCTTAGCATAGCTAAGTTCATAAAATCCCTTGCAGATGAGAAAACCTCGATTATAGTTATCGAGCATGATCTGATCGTTATGGATTATATGGCAGATCTCATACATATCATGTACGGCAAGGAAGGCTGTTATGGCGTAGTATCCCAGCTGAAGTCTGCAAAGGCAGGCATCAACTCCTATCTTGACGGATATATCAGGGAGGACAATATAAGGTTCAGGGACCATAAGATCCGGTTTGAGGCAAAAGCTGCTGTCAAGAAACATAAGGAAAATCTGCTTAGCTCCTGGCCTGATATGGAAAAAAAGCTGGGCAGGTTTAGTTTGAATGCTACAGCAGGAAGCCTTAACAGGCACGAGATTGTCGGCATTATTGGTGAAAACGGCATTGGAAAAACCTCTTTTGTAAGGTTATTGGCAGGCGTTGAAAATCCTGATAAAGGAAAAATAGACTCAAAGGTTACTGTCTCCTATAAGCCCCAGAAGTTAGAGGCAGATTCTGAAGAGCTTGTTGTAAATGTTCTTCACGATGCTGTCAAGAAGCATGCCAAAGATATCATCAATCCATTAAATGTCAAGGATCTGTACATGAAGAAGCTGAGCGAGCTTAGTGGAGGAGAATTGCAGAGGGTTGCGATCGCCTTGGCCTTATCCAAGAGATGCGATTTGGCATTGCTTGACGAGCCTTCTGCCTATCTTGATGTAGAGCAGCGCCTGGTGGTTTCCAAGGTGATAAAGAACATGGCAGAGACAAGAGGCATATCTGTAATGGTCGTTGACCATGATCTGTTGTTTATAGATTACTTGAGCGACAGGCTTATTGTTTTCGAAGGAAAACCTGCCCTGCACGGCATAGAGAAAGGCCCATTTTCGATGGAAGAGGGCATGAACAGCCTGCTTAAGAACATCTCCATAAGCCTGAGAAGAGACCCTGAATCAAACAGGCCCAGGATCAACAAGCCAGGCTCTGTCAAGGACAGGGAGCAGAAGGATAAGGGCAGGTATTATTATGGGTGAAAAAAAGAGCTGGGATACTGTATATCAGAATATAGGAGTTGTTCAGAAACAGGTTTATAAGCTTATTAAGGATAGTGTTGTATTATTCCGGAAAAATAATGTCAAAAGGATTCTTGATCTGGGTTGTGGCACTGGCAGGCACACCATATTCTTAGCTAAGAAAGGTTTTGAGCTTTATGGAATAGACATATCCCAGCACGGTTTAGACATAACTAAAAAAAGAAAGGATGAATTAAAGCTCAAGGGCATAGTTCTAAGAAAAGCAGATATGGGTAAGCTGCCTTTTAAAAAAGATTTTTTTGATGCTGTGATATGTACCTCTGTGATAAATCATGCTAGGTTAAATAAAATCAAAGATACTTTCTGGGAGATTGAAAGGGTTTTGAGAGAAAAAGGAATTTTTGTTCTGCAGGTTCTTTCACCGAGGGATTTTACCTCTAAAACCGGAAAGGAGATAGAGCCAGGAACAAGGATAGATATTGCTGATTATGATAGTGATGTTCCCCATTATTTTTTTACAAAGAGCGAGCTTGAAGGTTTCTTGAATAATTTTAAGGTCATTAAATTTACAGAAGAATCCAAGATAAGTGAAAGGCTGAACAGGACAAGATGGCATTACAGGGTTATTGCTGTCAAAAAATAGTTAATTCCAAAAACAACAGGTTTAAATACTCGTTTAGGTTTTAATATAGTAGGTGATTTAGATGGAAAAGGTCTATGATTTTACTGTTTTAATAGAGAAGGATGAAGATGGGTACTATGTAGGTAGTGTACCATCCTTAAAAGGCTGTCATACTCAGGGAAAAACTATGGAAGAACTTTTTAAAAATATAAAAGAGGCTGTAGAATTGTGTTTGGAGGTAGAAAAAGATATTCCAAAAGAAGAATTTATAGGAGTACAAAAAATTCAGGTTAAAGTATGAAACTCCCTTTATTGAATGCTAAAGAGCTTTGCAGAATTCTAGGAACATTAGGCTTTCAGGAGATTAGACAAAAAGGAAGCCATAAGTACTTCAGGCATCCTGATGGAAGAACAACTGTTATTCCAATGCACCCTGGAAGAGATATTGGGAGGGGTTTACTAAGAAGAATTCTGAATGAAATACAGATTAACAGAGAGGAATTTTTGAAGTTGATAAAATAAATAAAAATCCCAATCACAGCAAGCTGTGGGGTATGATACCCAGTTTGAGCAATCAAAATTACCTTAAAATGATCTGCGAAAAGATAAAAAGCAAAAGAACGATAAGGTTATTTAGACAAGATAAGATAGATTACAGGATTCTTGAAAGATGCATAGATGCAGCAAGGTCAAGCTCTTCTGCAAGGAATTCCCAGCCTTTGGAATATATAATTATAGATGATAAAGAGCTGCTTGATGATTTAATTCCGCTTATCCATTTTGGCGGTTTTATCTCAGATGATAAGAACGCAGTAAAAGGCTTAGAACCGACCGCCCTTATAGTTGTAGTAGTAAGGAAAGGATTTGAGGAATACTGCAAATATGATATAGGTATAGCAGCGCAGAACATCTCCCTGGTTGCCTATGAAAACAACATAGGAACATGCATGATGGGCCTTATCGACAAGGATAAGATAAAGGAAAAGCTAAGCGTTCCTGATGATTATTACGTAGACCTAGTTATAGCCTTAGGGTATCCGGCAGAGCAGCCTGTTGCAGAAGAAACAGGTTCAGATACAGCCTACTACCGAAAAGATGAAGTTCTTCATGTCCCGAAAAGAAAGCTGAAGGATGTTCTGCACAGGAATGGGTTTTAGGGTTTTTATTCTTTATATGGTGATACATAGGCTTCATCCATAAAATGAAGGTTGCCATCAATTTTGAGAGCGATGCATTCCCTGACACATCCTTAGTGGAGGGGGATGTCCCTTACGGGGAGGGGCCGCCCTTAAAAAAATGACAGGCTCCGAGCGAGCCGATGGCAACCCCGAAGGATTTTATGGATGAAGCGTGATACACAGAAAAATACTTAAATAAAGTAAGAAATGTAAGAATAATCTTAAAAATATATTTATAAGGGTGGTGATTATGGTAAAAAAAGGAAAATGTATGAAGGGACAGATGGTCTACGGCATTGCAACAATAAGCGAGAAAGGCCAGATAGCAATCCCTGTGAACATACGCCGCGAACTTGAGCTTGAGACTGGCGATAAGCTGATGATAATAAAGAGAAAGGATAATACCGGCTTCACATTCTTAAAGCTGAGCATGATGGATAAGCTTGTTGATAAGATCAGGACAGATGATGATTTTTTCAGCAGGATGGAGGTAAAAAATGGCAAGATGTAAGGAATGTAAATTTTACAAAAGGATAGATGACACAAAAGGAGACTGTTTCGGGCATGAGGTCCCTGCGAATCTAGACGCGAACAACTGCCCTAAAAAAGCCTTTCAGCCTAGGTAGTAGGATGATGAAGGGCATATTAACATTTTGTAGTATAACCCCCATGAAAAAAAATTACTTAGGTTCTGTTAGAATGTCTACTTAAGAAAAAATGACTGAAACAAAAAAACACATATTAACCTTTATAGTAACATTTGCCATATGGCTGATTTTTTTAATAGCTGGAATTCCCAGTGATTACTATCAGCTATGGCCATTAGGCGCTTTGATTGGGCTGTGTATTTTTGTGTTCATCCTTATTTTTCCTCTTGCTTATTTTGTCCTTATAAGGATATGGAAGGATAAGTTTTTCAAAAGCTCTTTATGGATAGCTTTCTATGCATCTGTCCCTCTTATGCTTTATGATTATATTTACATTGGGATTATAAAAGGGGATGGTTATTCCTTTGTTTTTAGCCATTGGTATCTTTCTATCTTTTATGTCATAGTATGGATACAGATTCCGTTTCTAGGATGGGTTGTGGATAAATATAAAATAAATAAACGGAGTGAGGCATTAAAATGAAAAAGAAACCAAGGATAATATTATACGGTTTTCTGGTCTGGCTGATCCCGTTTATAGCAGCATTCCTTATCTATCCTATACATGAATCCAACAGGCCTTTTTTTGAATCAATCATGCCTGTAATAATAGTAACCTCTGTTGTACTCTTCTGTAATATGTACTTCAGGCATATAAAAAAAGAGCAGTTAAGGGAGGGATTCTTTTTAGGCCTGGTCTGGCTTGCCATCAGCATCCTGCTTGACTTATTGATGTTCATGTGGGGCCCGATGAAGATATCTTTCCTGGATTATATGGCTGACATAGGTCTGACTTACCTTATAATACCTGTAATCTGCATAGGCTTTGGGTATGTTCTTTCTAGAAAAGCATTAAAATGAGAACAATACCGGCAAAAACAATCCTTTCTTCCAGGAGCAGGCCTGACCCTTATTTTGGCGGCAGTTACAACATAAACCTTTACAGGGGATGCCAGCATGGCTGCATCTATTGCGACACAAGAAGCGACTGTTACAGGATAGGTGATTTGTCAGACATCAGGGTTAAGGAAAACGCCCTGCAGATCCTGGATAAAGAGCTTAGAAGCAGGAAAAAGAAAGGGACCATCACTACCGGCTCGATGAACGATCCCTACATGCCTGTTGAGAAAAAGCTTGAACTGACAAGAGGGGCATTAAAGCTGATAAAAAGGCATGGCTTTGGGGTGCATATCCTGACAAAGGGTGATTTAGTCCTTCGTGATATTGATCTATTGAAAGACATCTCAAAAGTATACTGTGCTGTATCAATAACTATTACAACCATTGATGATAAATTATCAAAAAAGATAGAGCCCAACGCCCCTCCCTCTTCCAGGAGATTTGATGCTCTCAAGAAATTATCAAACAGCGGGATCTATTCCGGAATAATCCTTATGCCCCTCTTGCCTTATATAACAGATTCGCCGGATAATATCACTGCAATAATCAAAAAAGCAGTTGAATGCAAAGCAAAATATATCTTATTCTGTCCAGGCATGACCTTAAGGGATTCCTGCAGGGATTATTACTACAAAAAGCTTGACCAGCTATTTCCAGGCATGAAAAAAACCTACATGAAAAAATACGGTGAAAGATATAGCTGCGGAGCTAACAATGCAGAGAAATTAAGCAGGGTTTTTTACAGGGAATGCAAAAGACAGGCTCTTCCAACCAGGATGGATTTCTACAAGGAACCTAAAAATAAAGAGAAGCAGATGAGGCTTTTATAAGGCAACATTAACGAAGGTTACTTATGTACATAACTTTCGTTTATTTAGAAGACGACATAAGTAATGCATGATAGATTTCGTCTTCTAAGTTGTAAAAGACAAACAAAATTATGCAAAACTTTTGTCTTTTACTAATTTAAGGATATTTCGAAATATTTAAATAGGAGTGTTACATTTTATTGCCAATTGTAAAGAAAAAGTAACAAATGATATTTAACAATTACCTGAATAAAGTTTTTGGAACAAAAGTTAAGGTTAAGATACTTAGATTTCTTTTTCAGTATCCTGACAGGGGATTTACATCAAGAGAGCTATCTAAATTCATTAATTGTTCACATACATCAATTAGCAATTCACTAAGGGACATAGCAGGCATGAATCTAATCAGGGGTTTTGAAAGAATAGGAACAGCTAATTATTTTAAGATCAACAAAATGAGTATTTTATTTAACAATCTGAAAAAAGTATTTGTCTATGAAAAGGAGTTATTAAAAAGGAATAAAAATCTAGGCATGTATTTAGGCAGTTCTGTTAAGATAAAAATTTTAAGAACTATTTCCGCTAATCCAGATAAAACCTATACATCAAGAGCACTTGCAAAAGACTCAAATTGTTCCCATGTTCAAGTTTTAAGAACCTTGGGGAATCCTTATATGTACAATCCACCTGATAAATTAAAGTTAGCAACGGATAAATTTCTCTATAAAAAAATATTAAAAGATATTTTTTATTTTGAAAAAAATATATTAAATAAATTAAAGAATAACATAGTTGATTTTGGTGAAAAGGTTTCAAGCATAATACTTTTTGGAAGTATTGCCAGGGGAAAAGAAACATTTAAAAGTGACATTGATCTTTTGATTATAACCGAAAATAAAAAAGAAATTAAAGAAATAATCAATGAAAAACAGAGATATATAACAGAATCTTGCGGGAATGTTATATCTCCATATATAATGGATCGGAAGGAGTATCACAAAAAAAAAGACACCCCTTTTATGCAGGAACTTAAAAAACAAGAAAATTATAAGGTTTGGTGGGGTGAAAAAATAATATGAAAAACAGGACCGTTGATAAAACACTCTACAGGAATTATTTAAAAAAATCAAATGAGTGCCTTGAATCTGCAACTGATTCTATATCCAGGCAAAACTGGAATGCAGCGGTTATTAGCGCCATTCATTGCGCTATCAGTGCAGTTGACTCATTAACAGTATTTTTTAGAGGGGAAAGGCATGCTGGAGAAAGACATGAAGATGTGATAAATCTATTACAAAGTCTAGATGGAATAGAAAAAGAAACTATAAACAAGAAAATCAGACAATTACAAAGATTACTTCAAATTAAAAATAGTGCTGAATACGAAGAAAAACTTATGAGTCAACAGGATGCTGAAGTTTCAAAGAAGGATGCAGAGAGGATACTTATCTGGGCTAAGGATAAATTGCCTGAATGATATATTATTCATTTCTTGTTTAGGGTTATTAATTATTTTCTCTAGAACAAACTTCCTGATTCTTGGGGTTATATTAACATACATAATAAAAACAAACAAAAGCTAAAAAACCAGCAGACCTTATTTAAGCCCTTTCTCCAGCTCTTCATGGAGCTCTTTATCACTTGTTTTTCTTTTAGTGCCTCTTCTTTTTCTAAATCTCTTATCTTATCCCTTATTGCTTCTCTGATGAACTCTGTTTTTGTTGTATACCTGTGTCTTCTCATAGAGGTCTCTATATCCTTCAAAAATGAATCCTCCTGTTTCAAGCCTTCCCTCCGCTCTCTCCTTTGACTACCCCTCCTGCAATCAGATGTGCTATCCTAATAGGCTCAGGTATTAAGGAGCGTGTGCATGTTATCCTTAAGATCTCCTTCGCCTTTTTCAGCGTAATACCTTTTCTCTGTATGTATATCTTCCCTATCTTCTCTACAGGCCCTGCCTTCTGCATCAGCTTATATTTCCTCTGCTTTTTTATCCTCTTCAATGTCTCCTCTATCTTCTTAAAGTCCGGGTATTTCCTTATAACAACAATGACAGGAATCCCTGTCTTTTTGTTCAGCTCCTCAATATCAATGACATTAAACCCCCCTAAAGCGATCCCGTTAAGCAGTATGCATCTTAATTGCAGCCTGAATTTAGACTTATTGATCATCTCTGCCAGTTTTCTTGTGCTGTTATCACCGTCAATCCTTACCTTGGTTGTCAGCAGCCCGTCCAGTAAGGTCCCTCCCCTGAATATTGCCCCTATAACCAGGATATTGCTCTTTGTAAATTTTCTGAAAGGAGAATCATCAATCCCTAACGTCCTTATCTCTTTTTTGTACATCATCCTAATGCAGCCTGTAAAGCCCTTCAGCGCACATCAGCACAGCGATTACCAGCAGTATGTTTGATGATATCATCTCCGGAAGATAAGGCATGATAAAATAAGATCCTGCAATGATGATGAATAATAAAGGCACCCCTGTGCTTACTATCTTGTTTCCGTCGCCTAAGGCATTCATAAAAAGCGCAAAAAGTTCATGGAAGATAAAAAGTGATATCCCGACTGCAACAACATTGACTCCATGCATCGTCTCAGGAAGAAATCCAAGATGGACAACACCGATGACCGCTCCTAAGACAATGATTACAGCTCCGCAGATTCTTGCAAAGACCATTTTAAATCCTGTAAGCAGTATTCCTAATCCACAACGCTTAAATACATATTACCTCTCCTCATATATAAAATGTGCGGAATTGTCGGATACATTGGCGATAGGAAAGCAGCCCCCATCCTGCTTAAGGGCCTCAAAAGCCTGGAGTACAGGGGCTATGATTCTGCAGGCATCTGCACAATCGGAAAAAAAGAGATCCTGCTCAAGAAGGATGTCGGCAAGATCGAAGAGGTTAATCAGAAGGTAAACCTGTCTGAGCTTGAAGGGAGCATAGGAATTTCTCACTGCCGCTGGTCGACCCACGGCAAGGTAAGCAGGGAAAACGCCCATCCTCACACGGATTGTGCTTCTAAGATCTCAATAGTCCACAACGGCATCATCGAAAATTACACCGGGCTCAAGACAGAGCTGGAGAAAAAAGGCCACAAGTTCAGCTCAGAGACAGACACAGAGGTGATTGCGCATCTGATTGAGGATAATTACAGCGGTGATCTGAAAGAGGCTGTTTTAAAGGCATTAAGAAGGTTAGAGGGCTCTTATGCATTAGGCGTTATCCATTCTGACCATGAGGAGCTTATTGCAGCAAGGAACGAAAGCCCTCTTATTATAGGTGTCGGCAAAGGTGAGAATTTTATCAGCTCTGACGTCCCTGCTGTCCTTGAGCATACAAAAAAGGTTATCTATCTTAAGAACAAGGAGATAGCCGTCCTGACAAAAGATAAGGTAGATCTCTTTGACCTTGATTCCAATAAACAGGAAAGGGAAGCAGAGGATATAGAGTGGAATTCTGAGCAGGCAAAAAAGCGCGGCTATAAGCATTTCATGCTGAAAGAGATATTTGAGCAGCCCCAGGTCATAACCGAGACCATCAACGGCAGGCTGAAGAATTCTGATATCCTGATGACGGACGAGATTGGCCTTTCCGAAAAAGAGATTAAGGATATTAACAGGATAATAATTGTTGCCTGCGGCACCTCCTGGCATGCCGGTTTGGTAGGTGAATTCATGCTCGAAGGCCTGGCAAAGATCCCTGTCGAGGTTGAATACGCCTCTGAATTCAGGTACAGGGACCCTATTCTGGATAAGAATACGTTGATAATCGCGATCTCTCAGAGCGGTGAGACAGCAGACACATTGGCTGCCTTAAGGGAAGCGAGGAAAAAAGGCGCAAAGATAATATCCATCATCAATGTCAAAGGCTCCTCTATAGAGAGGGAGTCAGACAGCGTGATCTATACCTATGCAGGCCCTGAGATCGGCGTTGCATCTACAAAGGCCTTTACAACCCAATTGGTCATACTTTATCTGATTACCTTGTATTTTGGAAAGGTCAAGGGCTTGCTGCCTCCTGAACAGGTCAAAAACCGTGTAAGGGACCTGAGGAAGCTGCCGTTGCAGATCCAGTCTGTTTTAGAGGAGAAGAATTATATCAGGCTTCACGCAAGAAAGTTCCACAAGAAAACAAACGCCCTTTATCTGGGAAGGGGGATCAATTACCCTATCGCTTTGGAAGGCGCTTTAAAGCTAAAAGAGGTCAGCTACATACATGCTGAGGGCTACCCTGCTGCTGAGATGAAGCACGGCCCCATAGCATTGATAGACAAGGAGATGCCTGTTTTCTTCATAGCTACCAAGGATGACAGGACATACAGGAAGGTCCTGAGCAATATAGAAGAGGTCAAGTCCAGGGGAGGGGTGGTTATAGCCATCGAGACAAAAGGGGACAGGGAGGTGAAGAAGATAGTTGACCATAACCTGTACGTACCTAAAACCTCTTATATCCTTACCCCTGTTCTTGCAGTAATCCCGTTGCAGTTGTTTGCGTATTATGTCGCTGTGATGCGCGGCCTAAACCCTGATTTTCCTAAGAATCTTGCCAAGGCAGTGGTGGTGGAATAGATGAAGCTGAGAAAGGCAGAAGAAAAGGACGCAGCCGGTATAGCTGCTGTCTTGGAAGAATGCTATAATATTGATTCTGTTGAAGAGGGCATTAAGGTCTTCAAGGAGGAAGCATCAAAAAAGCACAACTATATTGTTGCAGATATTGACGGAAGGATTGCCGGCATTGTAACCTGGAAGATGCATGGGTTGCCGAAACACGGCCTTTGCGAGCTGGACAGGATTGCTGTCCTGAAGGAATTCCGGGGCAGGAGCGTCGGAAAGGCCTTATTCAACGCCTTGATAGAAAAGGCAGATTCCGAATATAAAAGCAAAGGTTCCAGGCTAAGGAGATTATACATCCTTACCCATGCAGACAACAAGGTAGCCCAGTCCTTTTACGTAAAGATGGGCTGCACGCACGAAGCCACCTTAAAGAGCCATTATTACAAAGGAACAGATGAGTTTGTCTTTAGCAGGTTTTTTTAGTGATATTTTAATGTTTCACTTTTTTCATTTTACTCCTTATAGTCACCCTGCTTAGACCCATAGCTTCAGCAGTCTTGCTCTGGTTATTGTCCATCAGCTTTAGCATTAATTCTATTAAAGTATTATTTAGTTTTTCCATTGTAATGTCTGTATTTAAAATAAGTTCGCAGACATCCATCAAAACTTTTTCCTGATTAATATATTCTATCCCAGCATGCTGGTTGACCAGCTTTTCATGGATAGGATTAATTTCTTTAATTTTCATATCATCTCCAGCCATGACAACAGCATGCTCAATAACATTCTCTAGCTCCCTTACATTGCCAGGCCAGTTATATGATTGTAAGTTATCTATAAATCCTTTTTCTGTAGAATGGGATAAAGAAGTATTTCCACCATCTCGTTTATGCTTTTGAATGTATTTTCCGATAAAATAATCAGCTAATTCAGGGATATCATCTTTTCTATCCCGCAGCGGTGGAAGATTGATTCGTATAACGCTTAAACGGTAGAATAAATCCTCTCTGAATTTGCCTTCACGCATCATCTTTTCAAGGGGCATGTTTGTAGAGGCAATTATTCTAACATCCGCATTTTTAATTTTATTATCCCCAATAACCTCATATTCCCCATAATCCAGAAAATGGAGTAATTTAACCTGCAAATCCAAGGGCATACTCCCTATTTCATCTAGGAATAATGTAGATCCATCTGCCTCCTCAATTTTTCCTTTTCTGTCATGATATGCATTTGTATATGATCCTTTTTTATGGCCACAAAGGTAAGATTCAAGAAGTCCACTAGGCACAGTAGGCCAGTTTACAATTATCATCTTCTTACCAGATCTTAGGCTTTTGTTATGTATATCATGTGCTAAAAGGGTCTTGCCGGTACCTGTTTCTCCTGTAATCAAAACTCTGGCGTCTGTTGGTGCAACCTTTTTTATATTTTCCAAGGTATCATACATGCTTTTCCCTATAAAGCCTGAATTATATTGGTGTTCCATAGCTTAGAAGAATAGAAAAGACATTATAAAACTTTGTATGATTCTATTATCCTATAAGAAGGGACTGCTCACACCCTCCTGACAAAACTAAGAAAGCCGGTATGCACTGTCTGCGTAGTCTTCGGCCTTACCTTCCTCTCCTCCACCTCCCAGTCCCTTTCTATCAGTTCCATAGTTTTCAGATGTACAAGGCCTTTATCTTTATTTATTCCGCTTATAAAATCGATAACCTGCGGTATTGTCGGTGAGTAGGATACCAGGAACCCCCCTGTCTTAAGGGCTTTTTTTGCATGTTCTATCGCCTTCCACGGCTCAGGAAGGTCCAGTGTTATCAGGTCAACATCCCTCTCCTCAATGCCCTTGTAGATATCCTTATTCTTTATCTTAAGATTTTTCAACTCCAGGAATTCCTTGTTCTTTTTGACAATACTAAAAAAATCCTCCCTTATCTCATAGGTTGTGACCTCTTTGCATATATTGGCCAGAAAACATGCCATAGCCCCCGACCCGGCTCCTGCATCTACAGCCTTTGAATTCCTGTTTATGCCTGTCTCCGCTATTATCATTGCCGCATCCTTCCTTGTTATTATCTGCGGCGCCCTTTTTATTCTTTTATAGCTGTCTATAAAAGATGGTGTGAATATGACAAGCTCTTTTTCAGTGTTGGTTTTTATTGTAGAGCCGTCTTTTTTCTTAAGCTCTTTTGCCTTAACCAGGCCGAACTGGCAGTGGAAGTCCTTGGATGCATCTTTGATATAGAATTCCTTTCCCTCTTCAGCTGCTAAGATCTTTCTTATCCCTGCCATTTCATCCTGAAAAATAGAACAGATTATATAAATCTTATGGGGAATTTTAGTAAAGTTTATAAGAGGAGTTTTATTTTCATTGGATTGACATGAAGAATAATATATTAGAGGAGCTTAAAGATTTTGAAAAAGAGCAGCAAAAAAGGCTGGAGAAAATACAGGCAGACTCTTTGAAGAGTATAGAGCATGCCAAGAAGGATATTAGTAAAAAATTAAAGGAAACAAAAGAAGAGCAGATTAAAAAAAGGGAGGAAGAGCTGCATAAGGCAAGGGAGAAAGCAAAAGAGGAAGCCGGTGATCTTGCTGATGAATATAGGAAAAAAATGAGGCAGCTTGAGGTCAAATCCTCTAAGAACTCTGAGAAGGCTGCAGACAAAATCTTCTCTATGATATTCAGCAGGAAAATTTAATTGATAAGTTTTCAAGGGCATAAATTAACTCAAGGGGGATATCTTGTGTACCTGAAAAACCTGGTTTTTTAGGGCATATAAAGTATTTCCATAATACAAGCTTCATCCATAAAATGAAGGTTGCCATCAATTTTGTGAGCGATGCATTTCCTGACACATATTCAGTGGAGGGGGTCAGTTAAATTTTGTGGAACAAAATTTTGGCGTTTAGCTGCCCCTTACGGGGAGGGGCCGCTCTTCAAGAGATTACAGGTTCCGAGCGAGCCGATGGCAACCCCGAAGGATTTTATGGATAAAGCCAATAATACACTAAGATTCAGATA